>CANHYD010000175.1 GCA_947464705.1 Verrucomicrobiota bacterium
CAAAGCCCGCTCCGAGACCGTCAGCCCGCCCGCAGCCTTGGAAAAGGTCAACGGTGCCCGTTCCTGTGGTCTCTCGGGATCGGCCCACTGCCCGGGGTGGCGAGGGCGCGGGCCGCCCAAGGGTTAGTCTTCGGACTGGGATTCCGATTCGGACTCCGATCCGGGGGCTTCGTCGGACCCTCCGGCCTGCTCCACCATCTCTCGGATGACTTTGCGGAAGGCGGGGATGCCTTCGTCGAAAGCGGCCGAAATGGGGAGGACCAAGGTCTTGCGGACCCGTCGCTTGAACGACTTCAGATTGGCCACCGCCGCCTCTTCATCCATTTTGTTGGCGACTACCAGACGAGGGCGGTCCAACAGGGTCGGATCGTAAAGTTCCAACTCTTCGAGCAGGCTGTGGTAGTCGTCCCAGGGGTGCCGGTTGTCGGTTCCGGCCATGTCGAGAAGGATGACCAGGATTTTGCAGCGGGCGATGTGGCGCAGGAAGGCGTGTCCGAGGCCGACATTGAGGTGAGCCCCAGCAATCAAGCCGGGCACGTCACACACCGTCAGTCGGTAATAATCTTCCGGATACTCCAAAATGCCGACCTGAGGCGTCAGCGTCGTGAAGGGATAGGCAGCGATCTTGGGGCGTGCCTTGGAAATGGCCGTCAGCAACGTGGACTTGCCGGCGTTGGGGTATCCCACCAGTCCGACTTCGGCGAGCATGCGCAGTTCGAGCATGAAATCGCCCTCATCACCCGGTTCCCCCGGTTGGGCATATCGGGGAGTCTGTCGGGCCGCAGTGGCGAAATTGCGATTGCCAAGACCGCCGCGCCCTCCTTTGCAGAGGATGAAGCGTTGTCCGTGCTCGGTGAGATCGCAGACTCGCTCACCCTTTTGAGCATCACGCCGTTGGGATCCGCTGCGAGTGTCCTCTTGTTCGTCCTCGGCACTGAGATCCAGTTCCATGGCTTGGACACTCCCCGAATGGCGGATCACCGGCCGATCCGCTCCTGCCACAGGAATGTCGTCGGAATCCTCGGTCTCGTCCGCTTCGGTCACACCGTCGGGCAACTCGGGCTCCCGGAGCACCCGCCAGACAATGGTTCCACACGGCACTTTGATGATCAGATCTTTGCCGGCTTTCCCATCCATGCCCTTACCCATGCCGCCCTCACCACTCTGGGCCACTAGGTTAGAGACGAAGAACTGTTGGATCAGGTTGTTGAGGTCGTGATCGGCCTCCAAGATCACATCGCCGCCTCGGCCGCCATTGCCACCGCTGGGGCCACCTTTTGGAATGTAAGCTTCGCGGTGAAAGGCGACAGCGCCTTTTCCTCCATGACCGGCACGGGCGAAAACCTTGACCTCATCGACGAACATAACCTGAGAGTAGGGAGACTGACGACAAAAAGCGAGGCTCCGCGGAGCCAGAACGGATGAAAAAAGGGCGAGGCTCAATGAGCCTCGCCCAGGAGAGTCTGTGACTGTAAACACACCGGACGATCACGTCCGACGTACGTCACTGCATTCGGAGAACCATTCACCCGAAAGAAACCGCCCCACCATTGCCGCAGCGCGGTTCAGAGGGGGCTGAATTCGATCCGTGAATTGTCCGCCGATGCGCAATCAGGCGGCCGCAACCGCTTCGACGGGAGGAACAACACTCACGCGGGAGCGAGCCTTGTCGAACTGGACGGTGCCGTCCGTGAGAGCGAACAGGGTCCAATCGCGGCCGGTGCCGACGTTGGAACCGGCGGAGAACTTGGAACCGCGCTGGCGGACCAAGATGCTTCCCGCGGTCACGAACTCGGAGCCGAACGCCTTGACGCCCAGACGCTTGCTGACGCTGTCGCGCCCGTTGCGTGAACTGCCTTGACCTTTCTTGTGAGCCATATGACTAGAGGAGTATTAACCGTTGATCTCGGTGACCTTCACCACGGTCAGTTCCTGACGGTGGCCGATCTTCTTGTGGTAACCCTTGCGGCGGCGCATCTTGAAGGCAACGACCTTGTCGCCGCGGATGTGCTCCACCACATCGGCCTTGATCGTCGCTCCGGCGATGACCGGGTTGCCGACCGTGACGTTGCCCTCCTTGTTGATGAGGAGGACGCGGTCGAAGGTGTGGACCTGACCCGCGGTGGCGGGCAGGAGTTCGATCTCGAGGGTGTCGCCTGCAGCGACGCGGTACTGCTTACCGCCGGTTTCCAGAACAGCGTACATAAAAACTTTCCCCCGACAGGGGGACGTGGAAGGAACCAAACAGGGGCAAAGGTGTCAACGCCCGTTTTTGCACACGAGGTCTTTTGATTCGCCCAATGGGTCTGTTTCAGAGGTTGGCTTCGCTATTGAAGCTCGATTGGATCTCGTGGTGCTCCTCTCGCCTAACGCCGATGGTTCAGTGGTGGGTTTCAGTCTCGCTGGACCTCAGGGGAAGGCTCCCGGAACATAGACACCGCGGGGTGAGTGAAACGCAACGACGACCCATGAATACAGGCCAAAAACCGCTGCCCTTGAGCATTTCTATCGTTTCGACCGAACCGGGGCACGCGGTCTCACTGTGCCAGGCGGTGGGCGAGGTGGCTCGGGAGCGGCGGTGGTTGGCGGCCGTAGAGGCGTTTACAGAGGGTGAGACGCAATTGTTTGTTCAATTGAATCAGGCGGCGGGTGTGCCGCAATTTGTTGCGCTGAGCGGGCCGAAAGTGGTCGGTTGGTGCGATATTGTGCGCCTGTATCCGTACCCCGGCTATGAGCACAATGGGCGGTTGGGAATGGGTGTGTTGGCGCCTTGGAGGGGGCAAGGGGTGGGGCGGCAGTTGCTGGACCAGGCTTTGAATGCGGCTTTGGGAGCTGGATTCCGGCGCGTGGAACTGGAGGTCTATGCTTCAAATATTGCCGCGGTGAGTCTTTATCAGAGCCGCGGCTTCGGAGTGGAAGGCGTCAAGCGGGCCATGCGCGTCCTCGATGGTCGTGTCGATGACGTGGTGCTCATGGCGCGTCCGACAACCGATGGGCCTCCCGAGGTTCTGTCGAACACCCGGGTTGTAGGGGAGTCCTCTTCGTGGAAAGTGACTTTGTGAAAAAATTCACAAAACCCACTTGCTGCTGAAGGGATCGAAAACATAGTTTGCGCCATCCGCGGGGAACACTCCCCGCCCTTTTGGTTTATGGATGCAACGTCCCCAGCTGTGATCGGCGGCAAGACCACCACCGAGTTCGGGTACAACTCGAAAATCGAGGGTGAGGTCGTTCATACGACGGTGGATGCAGCCCTCAATTGGTTCCGCAAAAACTCCCTGTGGCCCATGCCCATGGGGCTGGCTTGCTGCGGCATCGAGTTGATGGCCGTCGGTGCCAGTCGCTTTGATATTTCCCGTTTCGGGTCGGAGGTTATGCGGTTTTCCCCCCGGCAGTCCGACGTGATGATCGTGGCAGGCACGGTGACCTACAAGATGGCTCTGGCGGTCCGCCGGATCTATGAGCAGATGGCCGAGCCCAAGTGGGTCATCGCCATGGGGGCCTGCGCTTCCACCGGCGGCATGTACCGCAGTTACGCCGTGCTTCAGGGTGTGGACAACATCATTCCGGTGGATGTTTACGTGGCGGGATGCCCTCCACGGCCCGAGGCCCTGCTCGACGCCTTGATGCGCCTCCAAGACAAGGTGGCCCGCGAGCCGATCACGCACGACCTGAAGCAGGATGTCGCCCCGGAGAAGTACGGCCGTATGGGCCTAGAACTAGGCGCCCAAGGCGAGGTTCTGCAACGCAAACCCTGATTTCACGTCCTTCCCGTGCCGACCTCCCTTGAACTCGCCGGCCAACTTCGTGAGAAGTTTGGCGACCTGATCTCCGAGCCCCTCCAATTCCGGGGCGAAGTCACCGTGACCGTGGCTAACCCCGAGCGCATCGCCGAGGTTTGCCAACATGCCAAGACGGCCCTGGGCTTTGACCTTCTGATGGATCTGAGCAGCGTGGACAACTACGGCGACGATCCGCGCTGGACCGTCGTCTATGAGCTTTCCGGCATCGGTCATGGGCAGCATTTGCGCCTCAAGACGTCCGTCAGCGAAGAGCGTTCCGAGCTGCCGACCGTGTCCCCCGTGTGGCGCACGGCTGATTGGCACGAGCGGGAGGCCTACGACATGATGGGAATCATCTTTTCAGGCCATCCGGACCTGCGCCGGATTCTGATGTGGGAGGGCTATCCGTACTACCCCTTGCGCAAGGATTTCCCGCTGGCCGGCAAGCCGACCGTTTTGCCCGATACAGCGTTCACCCAGGCCGCACCCTTGGAGGGCGGTCCGTTCGTGACCCTGCCCGGCGGCAAAGATTCAGCGGCCCGCGAACCGCGCGTCCGGACTCCCGAGGAATAGACCATGGCGACCCAAACCATCGAATTTAAAGACGCCGCGGCCCGGGCGGCCCACGCGGTGCAGTCCGAAGGCCCGAGTTCGGGTGACGAGCTCCAAGATCTCCACGGTGACAAACTGGTCCTCAACATGGGGCCTTCGCATCCCTCCACCCACGGAGTGTTGCGCATCCTCATCGAGTTGGACGGCGAAACCGTGACCAAGGCCGTTCCGGATGTGGGCTACCTGCACCGGGGTGATGAAAAGATCGCCGAGAACATGACCTACAACCAGTTCGTGCCGTACACGGACCGGTTGGACTACCTCGCGCCCCTGGCCAACAACGTGGCCTACGCGTTGGCGGTCGAGAAACTCATGGGCATCGACACCCAGTTGCCCCCGCGCTGCCAGTACCTGCGCGTGGTTTGCTGCGAGTTGGCCCGCATCTCGGCCCATCTGCTGGGTTTGGGTGCCTTTGCGATGGACTTGGGAGCCCTGACGGTGTTCCTGCACACCTTCACCGAGCGCGAAAAGATCTACAATTTGTGCGAATCGCTCACCGGAGCGCGCTTCACCACCAGCTATACCCGGATCGGTGGCATGACCCGCGATTGTCCGCCGGGTTGGGTGGCCGCCGTTCGGAAGTTCCTGGATGAGGTGGTCGTCAACTTCGATGAATCCGAGACGTTGCTCACCCGCAATCGTATCTTTGTCGATCGGACCCGCGATGTGGGCGTCATCTCCCGCGAGTTGGCCATCGACTACGGTCTGACCGGCCCCAACTTGCGCGGCAGCGGGGTGGACTACGATGTCCGCAAGGCCCATCCGTACCTGGTCTACAAAGACCTGGAGTTCGATATTCCCGTCGGCTCGGTCGGTGATTCTTACGACCGCTACCTCGTCCGTATGGAAGAGATGCGTCAGAGTGTTCGCATCATCCGCCAGTGCTTGGATCGCCTGCCTGGCGGCCCCGACAACGCCGGTAAGGAGCCCATCAACATCGCCGACGGCAAGGTGGTCCTTCCGCCCAAGAACAAGGTTCTGACCGGCATGGAGGAACTGATCCACCAGTTCATGATCGTCACCCAGGGTGTCAACGCCCCGGCTGGTGAGGTTTATTTTGGGGCCGAGAACCCCAAGGGAGAACTCGGTTTTTACATCAATAGCCGCGGGGGTGGCACGCCCTACCGCCTCAAGATCCGCGCCCCATCGTTCGTCAACCTGGGTATTCTCCCGGC
>CANHYD010000176.1 GCA_947464705.1 Verrucomicrobiota bacterium
ATCGTCGACGCCGTCAGCTCCCTGACCGCCTTGCCCCACCGCTTCGACGACCTCGGCATCGACATCCTCCTGGCCGGCACCCAGAAAGCCTTCGCCCTCCCCCCCGGCCTCGCCGTCTTCGTCGCCTCCCCGGCCGCGCTCGCCAAGGCCGCCACCATCAAGACCCGCGGCTACTACTTCGACCTCCTCGAGTTCGAGAAGAACGCGCTCGAGAACATGACCCCCAGCACCCCGGCCATCTCGCTCATCTACGCGCTGGAGTCCAAACTGGGAGACTTCTTCGCCGAAGGCCTGGAAGCCCGCTACGCCCGGCACACCCAGACCAACCAAATGCTCAAAGATTGGGCCACCCGCCAAGGATTCACCCTCTTCCCAGAAGCCGGGTTCGAATCCAAGACCCTGGTTTGCGTCAACAACGGCGCCAAACCCGGCGGCCGCGTCATCGACGTCGCCACCTTCCAGAAGCGCATCAAAGACCACGGCATCCTCATCGACGGCGGCTACGGCAAGATCAAGGGCACCACCTTCCGCATCTCCAACATGGGCGACGAAACCCCGGAGACCATCGGCTCCCTCATCGCAATCCTCGACACCGCCATCGCCGGACTCTGACACGCCCAGCCCGAGTCCCGCCTCGCCGGCATGCCAGCGCAACCGCACGACAATCCAGGGCAAGCCTCCGACAACCGCCCTCCTTGCCGCTCTCCGGAGAGCGCGATAATCTTCAATCCAATGTCCGAGGCTTGCCCCGTCCCCCATTGCGCTCCCGATCGGTGCGCGACTCCGGCGGTGTGCCCACTCAACCGAGTGCGCGCCGGCACCACCGTCGTGGTCAAGCAACTGACGGCCTCCCCGGACATGAATCGGCGATTGCGGGAGATGGGGTTCGGCGAGGAGCAGCGCGTCAAGGTGCTCAGCCTCGCCAACAACCTGCTGTGTCAGGTCTGCAATTCCCGACTTGGCCTCAGCGATCGCTTGGCGGAGACCATTCTCGTTCAACCCCTGAGCCCCTCGGGTCCGGTCCGCTTGGCGGCCTGATTCCCAAGGTTCCGAGCGGCGGGTTCTCCCGCTCTCGTCCTCGAGCGGCCGTCCCGATCCAAAGCCTCACCCCCTTCGACGACGATCGGGCACCACAATCCACCGACAATCGGCGACAAGCCCCCGACAACCACCCCCCTTGCCCTCCGGAAGCTTCCATCCCTAGGCTTCCTCCCACGATGCGCCCACTGTCCACATTGATACCCGGCGAACGGGCCGTGGTCGCCCGAATCGACATCCCACCCGAACAGCGCGGCCGCCTGCTCGAAATGGGCCTGCTTCCTGGCACTTCCGTCGAATTGGTGCGCTTTGCCCCACTCGGGGACCCCGTCGAAATCAAGCTGCGCAACTACCACCTCTCCCTCCGCAAGCTCGAGGCCGAGAAAATCCAGGTCCACTGACACGATGAAAACCTTCACCGTCGTCCTGACCGGCAACCCGAACTGCGGCAAGACCACGCTGTTCAATGCCCTGACCGGCCTTCGCGCCCGCGTCGGCAACTACGCCGGGGTCACGGTGGAGCGAAAAGAAGGAGCCCTCACCGGAGCGGACGCCCGCTTTCCAGTCACCATCCTCGACCTCCCGGGCACCTATTCACTGAGCCCTCAGTCACCCGACGAACAAATCGCACGGGACATCCTCTTCCAGCGCGTCGCCGATGTGCCGGCGCCGGATTTGGTCGTGGTGGTGGCCGACGCCTCCAACCTCCAGCGTAATCTCTACTTTGCCACCCAAGTCATCGAATTAGGTCATCCCACCTTATTGGCGCTCAACATGGTGGATGTCGCCCGAGAACGGGGTCACGACATCGATACAGACGCTCTATCCAAGGCGCTCGGCGTTCCGGTCATCCCCATGGTGGCCAGTCAGGGTGAGGGCTTGGAACCCCTTCGCCAGTCGATCCGATCCCAAGCCAGCACCCCGGGTACTCGCCATGTCATTCCCCGCGAGTTCAACGAATTACCGGAAGCCTTCGGACGCGAGGCCCAAGCCATCGAGACCGCCCTCGAAGGCCATTTTCCCCATCGCTCTCGCTTGGCCGCCGCCGAGGCTCTGCTCCTCCTGAGCGACGAGCGGGCCCTGTCCACCGACAAAACCAACACCGACGCAAACGTCTCTGGTGCCCGCTATCCCGAGCCATTGATCGAGCAGGTGTTGTCAGCCCGTCGGCGTCTGGAAGCAGCCGGAGTCGACTGGCGCAGCGCCGCCATCGAAGCCCGCTATGCGCGCCTCTTCGCCATCGAGCAGCACGTCACCCGCGAGACCCCACCCCCGGGCGAACTCCTCTCGGACCGCATCGACCGCATGGTAACCCACCGCGTCTGGGGACTGCTCATCTTCGTGGCGGTCATGGCCTTGATGTTCCAGTCCATCTTCTGGCTGGCGCAGTATCCGATGGACGGCATCGAGGCAGCCGTGGATGCCCTGGCCCAGTGGGTCGGCTCCACCATGCCCCCGGGCGACCTCAACGACCTGATCACCCGCGGGGCCATTGCCGGCGTCGGCTCGGTGGTGGTCTTCCTGCCCCAAATCTGCCTGCTCTTCCTCTTCATCGGCCTGCTGGAAGACACGGGCTATATGTCCCGGGCCGCCTTCCTCATGGACCGGCTCATGAGCCGGGTGGGTTTGCACGGCAAGAGCTTCATCCCCATGCTCTCCTCCTTCGCCTGCGCCATCCCGGGCATCATGGCCACCCGAACCATCGAGACGCGGCAAGATCGCCTGGCCACGATCTTGGTAGCGCCTCTCATGAGCTGCTCGGCCCGCCTTCCGGTGTACACGGTGCTCATCGCCGCCTGCATCCCGCAGCGCAACGGCTGGCCCGGGCTCACCTTGCTGATGATGTACTTGCTGGGCATCGCCGGCGCGCTGGGCATGGCTTGGGTTTTCAAAAAAACCCTCCTTCGCGGCGAACCGCCCATGCTCATCCTCGAACTCCCGCCGTACAAAAAGCCCATGCTGGGCGCGGTGCTTCGGCAAATGTGGGACCGCTCCAAACTCTTCCTGAGACGGGCCGGCACGGTGATTCTGGGGATCAACATCCTGCTGTGGTTCCTGGCCACCTACCCCCGCTCGAGCGAACTCCAGCAACAGTTTGACCAGCGACGCACGCAATGGCAGCAAGCGGCCTCCAACCCGCCCACACCCGCAGAGAGCGAAAGCCTGACGCGATTGGAACACGATGAAGCCGGTGAAAAACTGCGGCAGTCCTTTGCCGGGCGGCTGGGCCGAGCCATCGAGCCAGTGCTCAAACCGCTGGGCTTCGATTGGAAGATCGGCATCGGCATCGTCACCTCGTTCGCGGCCCGAGAGGTCTTCGTCAGCACCCTCTCGATCGTGTACAACGCCGGCGGCGGCGATGACGACACTTCCAGCCTGGCCAAGGTCATGCAGTCTGAGAGGCGACCGGACGGTCGTGCCGTGTACACCCCCCTGACCGGCATCACGCTAATGGTGTTCTACGTCTTTGCCATGCAGTGCGTGAGCACCGTGGCTGTGGTCCGCCGCGAGACCAACTCCTGGAAGTGGCCGATCTTCCAGACCGTGTACATGACCTCGCTGGCCTGGATCCTCGCCTTCGTGACCTACCAGCTGGGCACGCGCCTGGGCTTCTGATCCGGCACCGTCACCTGGAACGCCCCGAGCCAAGCCTCACCTCATCGGTTCCACCACCCGAGCAAAGCCTCCAGGGCCCGAGCCCGATGGCTGAGCCGGTTCTTGACGTCGGTGCCCAATTCGGCGAACGGACGATCGAAACCCTGCGGCACGAAGAGCGGATCATACCCGAAGCCGCCGGCTCCCGAGGGCCGGTCGAGCAGACGACCTTCGCACACTCCGTCAAAGTCCCGCGTGGCCGCCGCCATGGCCGAGGGCTCGGTACCGGCCAAAACCGGGGTCAACGCGAGGGCGCAGCGAAAACGGGCCGTCCGTCGTTCCGGAAGGGCCCCAGCCATCAGGCGTAGCAGCTTGGCGTTGTTCTCCGCATCGGACGAGTTGCCCGGTCGGCCGGTGTCGAGGGCGGCGAAGCGGGCCGAATGAACCCCCGGGGCCCCGTCCAACGCGTCCACCTCCAGGCCCGAGTCGTCAGCCAGGACCCATTGCACCCCGAGGTTGCAGACCTCCATCGCCAGATAGGTCGCCCACGTGAGGGACTTGATGCGGGCATTGTCCCGGAAGGTGCTCCCGGTTTCCTCTGGTTCAAGGCGCACCGGGGCGTCGCACTGAGATAGGAAGATTCGTTCCGGCGAACCGAGCACGGCCCGGATCTCCTCAACCTTGTGGGCATTACCCGTCGCGATGAACACCGTTGTCATGCCGAGGATAAAATCGTGAAGTCGCTCGCAGGTCGCGCCTGAAACGCACATCACTTCGAGCCATGATCCTCCAACAACAAACCGTGGGACTCGGCGACCGTCATCACTTCCTGCAGGGAGTACTTCTGCACCAGGCCTAGCAAGCGGGAGAGCCGTTGATGATCGGCCAAGGTGTCCAATCGGAAGCGCCATCGGGATTGGTCGACGGCTTGAACGAAATCCACCCTCCGACACTGGGGCAATTCACCCCTCCGGAGGAGCGCCGTGGGGTCCGCGAAATCGGCAAATTTCGAGGTCATGAGATAGGCCTCCATCAACGTGTCCACGCTGGTGATTTCGGCCTCCATTCCCGCCGGATAAGTCCGCCGAATCCGATTGCCAACATAATTGCTGGGGACCCCGAGCCTGAGGTATTCCATCATCATCCGGACCAGGAGCACCGGTTCGATGAGCGGGCTTCCAGAATCCAACAGCATCACACTCTTGAAGGCGTGTTGCTCGGCCGCCTTGCAACAATTGCCCAGGGCATCGTGGCTGTCGCCGACATAGAACGGGACCCCCAACCGCTCGCAAATGCGAATGATGGAACGATTCTCCTGAAGTTCGGTGGTCACCACCACGCAGTCCAATCGATCGAAGGCCGTGTGCACCCGGTCCAACTGGTGCTGGAGGTAGGTCTTGCCCGCCACCTCCATCGCCACCAGTCCGGGATCGGTGCTCGCGCGCATGCACGCCCGGAGGACGACCCCAACCGGTTCCATCCGGAGGCGACCGAGTCGAGGGCGTAGGGTTTGGCGGAGCAGCGCGTTGAACAATTCAATCACAGACAATCATTCGATTGGGAAGTTATCGGGTTTCAGCCGAGGGCCCCGAGGCACCGCCGGGTAAAACACCAGAAACTTGAGCCGCACAGCTTTTAAGAAAAATCCCTGTAACAAGGATTTGTCGTCAGCCATTACGATATTTGATCATCCAACGGATTAAATCCGGATAAGCAATGAGAATTCCACAGAAGAGCACGCCCTATCAGGGCGCATTTTACGGCCCATTGAGCCGTGTCGCGGTGTTTTTATCGGTGTTGAAATGGACTCGTGGATATTGACCTGGTCGAGTTTGGGCAACGCTTGAAGAGAATCCGGCGAGCCCAAGGCTTGACCCAAGAGCAGTTGGCCGAGGC
>CANHYD010000177.1 GCA_947464705.1 Verrucomicrobiota bacterium
CGGTGGCTCCTGGGATGAAGATCCGGAGGGCCTGCGCAGCGCGGCTCGTCGGGCCAGCGATGCGAGCTGGAAGATGCGCGACCCGCAGCTGCCCAAGTCCAAGTGGTATCTGACCGACGCCCAGTTCTTGGGCTTCCGTATCGTCCGGCCGCTGAAGGTGCCCTCCAAGGAAGAGATGGAACGCTGCTGGACCAGCTTCCCGCCGCCCAAGCCGTGATCAGGCTCGCTACCATCGACTGAACCGCAGACCCAGGAAATACACCATGTCTCTTAATCGCCGTCAGTTCCTTCGTTCCGCCGCCATCGCCAGTGCCGCCGCAGCGGCCGGCTGCCAAGCGCCACGGGTTGCCCGCAAGGTGTCCCCGAACGAGAAGCTCAACCTGGCCGTCATCGGGGTGGCCGGGCGCGGTGGAGAAAACCTGGCCGGCGTTTCTAGTCAGAACATCGTCGCGCTGTGCGACATCGACTCGGACCGCCTCGGAGCGGCGGCCGCCAAGCATCCAGGAGCCGCTCGCTACGCCGACTACCGTCGCCTGCTCGACCGGACCGACCTGGACGGAATCGTGGTGAGCACGCCCGACCACAGCCACGCGGTGATCGCTACCGCGGTGCTGGCCTCCGGGCGTCCGCTCTACTGCGAAAAACCCGTCACCCATACCATCTCTGAAGCCCGCGCTCTGGCTGCTAAGGTGACACGGTCCGGGTTGGTGACCCAAACGGGCAACCAAATCCACTCGAGCTCCAACTACCGGCGCGTGGTCGAGTTGATCCGTGCGGGCACCATCGGAGCGGTCCGCGAAGTGCATCACTGGACCGGATCGGTCTGGGAGACCAAGCCCCTGCCCGGGCCACAGTCCGTTCCGTCGAACATCGACTACGACCTCTGGCTGGGACCGGTAAAGCCCATGCCCTACAGCTCGGAGTGGGTGCACTTCAACTGGCGTCGTTGGTGGCATTTCGGAGGCGGCACCTTGTCGGATTTCTGCTGCCATCACATGGACCTAGGGGTGTGGGCCTTGAACCTCAGCCTGCCTTCTCGCATCGAGGCCGAGGGTCCCACTCCCGATGCCCACTGCGCGCCGCCGTGGATGGTGGTTCATTATGACTTCCCGGCCCGAGGCAGCGCTCCTGCAGTCCGCATGCACTGGTACAGCGGAGCCAAGCGTCCCCAGGTTCCCGGAGCTCCCGACCTTTCCAAGTGGGGTGGTGGCACACTGTTCGTCGGCGACAAGGGGATGCTCTTGGCCGACTACGGCCGCTACGTCCTGCTACCCGAGGAGCAGTTCCGCGGTTCGACTCCCCCGCCCCGCTCCATTCCAGATTCCATCGGCCATCACGAAGAGTGGATCGCCGCCTGCAAAGGCGTCGGCAAGACCGACTCCCCTCTCACCTACGGCTGCCACCTGACCGAAATCGGACAACTCGGCAACTTGGCCTTCCGAACCGGCAAGGTCATCGAGTGGGATGCGCTGAAGATGCGTGCCCGCGGTGTGCCGGAGGCCGACCGCTGGATTCATCACGACTACCGCCCCGGTTGGAAGCTTTCCTGAACGACGGATCGAACAGACTCAAAACCCCTCTCCGCCCCTTCCCATGAAGAACCTCCTGTGCCTCTTGGCCGCTTCCCTGGCCAGCCTGTGCCTCCCGACGACCGCCGCGGATAAACCCGCCGCGAAGACGCCGGCCGAGGCGCCCGCCGCCAAGCGGTTCCGGAACGTGGACGTCGCCGAATGGGAGAAGCTGCGCAAGGACTCGCAGGTGGTGGTGCTGGATGTGCGCACCGCCGAAGAATTCGCCGACGGCCACATGCCGGGAGCCATCAACCTGGACATCCGTGGCGGCAAATTCGCCGAGACGCTGGCGGGCCTGGACAAGACTAAGACCTACCTTGTCCATTGCGCCGTGGGCGGGCGCAGTGCCAAGGCCTGCGGCCAGATGGACGGCCTGAAGTTTGAAAAGGTCCTGAACCTCTCGGGCGGCATCACCGCGTGGGAAGCAGCCGGTCACCAGCCCGTGAAAGGGCGCTGATCCACATCGGGTCGATGTCCGGCATCGGGCACGATCGATTCCTTCAGGCGGCCCTCGTTGACCCAGCGTCTTCAGTCTCACCTTGCAGGAGCCGGGTCGAGGCGCTATCCGAACAACACATACCCCGCCCCACGTGAACTCTTCTCAGCCCGTCTCCGCCACGATCTCCCGTCGCGACTTTGCCAAGGCTTCCCTCCTGACTGCCGGAGCTTTCGCGGCGGCTCCCTGGGAGTCGTCACTGAAGGCTGCGGAGCCCGGAACCCGCCGCATCCGGACTGGCGTCATCGGCTGCGGCAGCGTCTCCAACCAGTACCTGCCTGTCCTCAAGCGTTGTCCGTTTGTCGATCTGGTCAGCGTCGCTGACATCCGACCGGAGCGGGCCCGGAAACAGTCCGAAGCGTACCAGGTCCCCCACCACTACCCCAGCATCGAGGCCATGCTGGCCGGGGAACCGTTCGAATTCCTCGTCGACCTCACCGACATGCAGGCCCATGAGGCCATCAACCGACGCGCCCTTCAGGCTGGCAAGCATGTGTGGAGCGAGAAGCCCATCGCCAATAGTCTCGGTGCGGGCCAGGACCTTCTTCGGATGGCGAGGCGGCGTAAGCTCCGGCTCTGGGGCGCTCCGATCACCGTGCAAAGCCCGCAGTTCGCCTTCATGGCCCGCAAGGTGGCCTCTGGCGATTTGGGACGCATCGCCGCTGCTCACGCATTCTATGGCCATGAGGGGCCGGATTGGTCGTCCTTCTTCTACGAAAAAGGCGGAGGCAGCCTGCCGGATCTGGCGGTTTACAACCTCACCAGCCTCACCGGACTGCTGGGACCGGTCCGGAGGGTCACCGCCCTGCTGAGCATCGTCACCCCCGAGCGGACCATTCACGAAAAGGGCAAGATCCAGGTTACCGAGGAGGACAACGCCATGGTGCTGCTGGACCACGGCAAGGGCGTCCTCTCGCATGTCCAGTCGGGCTTCAACTACTTCAACCCCCACGGGCATGACGGCAGCGGGGAGAAGCGGCACACGATCCAGATTACCGGCAGTCGCGGCTACGTGGGCCTGGTCGGGTACGATTGGGCTCCGCAGGGCGTGGAGTGGGCCACGCTGGAGCGCCCCCAACTGATTCAGGAATGCACCGAGCCCGGGGGCTATATTTGGCAACAGGGAGCTGCCCTGGCGGCGGAATGCCTTGCCACGGGCCGTGAACTCTTGGCCACCCCAGAGCAGGCCCTCCACGTTCTGGAAATCATCACTGCAGCTCGCGCCTCCTCGGCCAGCGGTCGAACCATTCCTTTGAAGTCCACCTTCCGTTGGCCGTTGCCGGTCTGAGGCGGTGGCTTGGGGCAATCGCGGCTATCGGAGCTCGGGCACGATCGCCGCCGAACCGGCTCAGCGGGTCTGGCTCAGTGCGTATATCCTTCTTCACCGTGCTCGGCGAGGTCGAGCCCCTGGTCCTCGATGTCTTCCGAGACACGGCATCCCATGAGTCGATCGATCACCCGGTAGAGAACCACCGTGACGAGGACTGAGAAGACCAGAACCAATCCGCCGGCTTTCACCTGTTCCCACCAAAGAGATCGGCCCACCAGCGGTTGGATCCATTCCGCAGAGAGATTGGGGTTGATATCGGGGGCGGCCAGCACGCCCGCCATCACCGTCCCGACGGTACCACCGACGGCGTGAACCCCGAAGGTATCCAGGGAATCGTCGTAGCGGAAACGGGCTTTGAGCCAACTGCAGGCCCAGAATGTGGAAAGCCCTGCCAAAAGACCGATGACCATGGCCCCGGTAGGGTTCACAAAACCGCTGGCCGGCGTGATGGTGGCCAGGCCGGCGACCGCCCCGGAACAAAGGCCCAAAACCGACGGACGTCCGCGGATCACCTGTTCCAAGACACCCCACGTCAGCAGGCCCGCCAGCGCACTCAGGGTGGTGGCAGTGAAGGCGTTGGCGGCGATCTTGTCGGCCGCAACGGCGCTGCCGGCATTGAAGCCGTACCATCCGAACCACAGCATGCCCGTCCCCACCATGCACAAGACCATGCTGTGCGGCGGGATGTGTTCACGTCCAAAGCCGCGGCGAGGCCCCAGCAACAAGCACAGCGCCAAGGCACTCCACCCGGAAGTCATGTGCACGACAATGCCGCCGGCAAAATCAATCGCCCGAATCGCTGCCTTGGCGTTCCAGAGTCCATTCATCCATCCACCGACTCCCCACATCATGTGAGTGACCGGAAAATAGACGAGGGTCATCCAAGCCATGCAGAACACCAGGAGAGCGCTGAATCGCATCCGCTCCGCGATGGCGCCCACGATCAGCGCCGGGGTGATGATGGCGAACATCATCTGATACATGGCGAAGACATTGTGGGAAACCCATGGGCCATAGTCGGCATTGGGGTCGGCATTGACTCCGGAGAGTCCGGACCATTGCAAGCCGCCCAGCCAAGGGGACCCAGGAGCGAAGCTGACCGAATAACCGAAGGCCCACCACATCACCCCCACCACCCCTGCCAAACCCAGGCACTGCGCCATGACAGACAGGACATTCTTGCGCCGCACCAAGCCACCGTAGAAGAGCGCTAAGCCTGGCAAACTCATGAAGAGCACCAAACCCGCACTCATCATCATCCAGCCGTTGTGACCGGGACCCGGCACCCCCTGGAGGGGGCCACTCGGAGCAGAGTTGCGAACATAGGCTTCCAAGTCTGACAGACGCTGCTCGACCCCGGGTTGGGCAGCGGCGGCGGCGGTCGAGGGCAACACGAAGAGGGCGGCGGACAAAAACGCCGCAGCGACGCGAAATAGGTTCATGCGCGGATCCCGGTCAGACAGCCTGTTCTCCGCGCTCCTCGGTTCGAATCCGAATGACCTCTTCGACAGAGGAAACAAAAATCTTACCGTCACCAATCTTGCCGGTGCGGGCTGCTTGAATGATGGCGTCGACCGCCGTCTGGACCAAGGCATCGGACACCACCAGTTCGATCTTCAGTTTGGGAAGGAAGTCCACCGTGTACTCGGAGCCGCGGTAAATTTCCGTATGCCCCCGCTGCCGACCGAAGCCCTTTACCTCGGAAACGGTCATCCCCACCAGGCCAGCGGCCTGAAGGGCAGATTTCACATCCTCGAGTCGGAAGGGCTTGATAATGGCTTCTACTTTTTTCATGGGTCGTTACGGAAACGATGAAACTGTCTCATTCACCAGCCGGTGAGCGCAATAAATTCCCGAGCCACCCGGGAAGCTGCAATCGCCGGATCTATCGAGACTTCACCGCCAAAAAGGGAGGACCCGCACCTAGGTACGGGCCCTTCCCATGGGTTCCTTTGAATCCGATAAATCACCCAACCCTTAGGCCGTAGCGATTTCAATCTGGCGGGGCCGAACCTCTTCGGTTTTTGGCAGTAGGACTGTCAAAATACCATCTTTGTGACTGGCTCGAATTCGATCGGCACTGATTGGACTGTGGA
>CANHYD010000178.1 GCA_947464705.1 Verrucomicrobiota bacterium
AGGAACTGGGCAAACGGCGATTTCCCGAGATCGCCCGTCAGTTGGGAATTACTCCGTCCGAGGCTCAGGAGGCCGCCGGACGGATCGCTCGTCTGGACCCAAGGCCGGGTTCCGATTTTTCCCGCGACCCTGAACAATACGTGGTGCCCGAGTTGGAGGTGGTCCGGCGTGTGGTCGACGACCTCAGCCCGGACATCAAGGCGACGGATATCGAAGACCCTTCGTCGCTGGCGGAGATCCTGAGTGACCCCGACGAAGACGATGCGGTGATCGCCCACCTCCGCTATCGACTCTCGATGCAGACCCGCGAGGGGCTCCGTCAGTGGCGGTTCACCGATCGGGATTCAGTTTCCGAGGTGCTTCTGAATGCCCTGAGCGAAGACCTGACCCGCATCGTCCGGGGTGACGAACGCTTGTACCACCGGTTCCTGGGAACGGCATCGTTCAGCACGGCCGCCGACAAACGCCTCAAGGCCTGTGCCGAGCTTCTGGCGTCCGAGGAAGTAAAGGTCAGTGGTGGGGCGACCGAAGCGTTGGTGGCCGACCTCAACCGGATTTTTCTGTGCGATTTTCTGCCGATCTCCGAGAAGCGTCAAAAGGTGGAGTACGACGTGGCGGGCAAAGATGAGTTCATGCCCCAGCTGCGCATCAGCAGCACCTACAAAGACTTGCTCGCCCAATCGGAGACTTCAGCCGAAGTCCGCGAATACGTGCGCGACAAGATCAAGGCCGGCAAGTTTCTCATCAAGAGCCTGAACCAGCGCCAGAGCACCATCCTGAGTATTGGTCGCGAGATCGTGAAGCGTCAGCGCGACTTCATGGAAAAGGGAGTCGAACATCTCAAACCCATGACCATGGTGATGGTCGCCGAGGTGGTGGGCGTGCATGAGACGACCGTGAGCCGTGCTGTTTCCGGTAAGTTCATGCGGACCCCGCAGGGGATCTTCGAGATGAAGTTCTTCTTCACCTCCGGTGTGGCGACGGCCGACGGTCAGACGGTGTCCAACACCTCGGTGAAGAACATCCTGGCCGAGCTCATCGCGGGCGAGAATCCCGCCAAGCCGCTTTCCGACGATCAGTTGGTCAACAAGCTCAAGGAGAAGAACGTGATGATCGCTCGGCGCACGGTCGCCAAGTACCGCGCCGAGCTGAACGTGTTGCCCAGCCACCTGCGGCGCACCTATCAGTGAAGCCCCCTTCCGCAGGCTGAAGGGGATGATTTTGACGTCTTCTGGCGTAGTTCGCCGTCAGTGTTTAATCCGGGCCGGATCCACGATGGCGTGGCGGATCTTCTCGCGCTTCCACGTGTAGGTGATGTGCACCTTGCCATCTCGGGCCTGCACCACCGCCGGATAGCTCAACTCGCCGGGATTGTAAGCGAGGTCGGCCTTGCCAGGCTCCTGGGTGCTCTCCAGATCGGCGACTCGGGTCCAAGACTGGCCGTCCGAAGAAATGGCCAGCGAGATCACACTGCGATTTTCAGCCAGTGGGTTGTACACGAGCAGCGCTCGGCCATCGCGCAAGCGGACCGCATCGATACCGCTGTTGGGGTTGGGGAGTGAGGTCTTTTCAAGCGCAGTCCAGGTGCGGCCCTGATCGCTGCTCCAGTGTTCGGCGATCACCTTTTGGCGCGTGCGAACGAGGCTCTGGATGCGCCCGCCATCCCAGACCAGCAGGGTGGGTTGGATGGCGCCCCATTGGTCGGCGGTGTTCAATGCACCGGTGCGATGCCACTCGGTGAAGGGAGGTTTGGACCACTCCATGTGCAACCGCCAGCCGGCGTCCTCGGAGCTGGACCCGCAGAGAAGCGTGCCGTCATTCAGCAGCACCGGCTTGTTGCGCACGGGACCGACCTGACCGTCGGGCAACCGGTGCGACTTGCTCCAGGTGCGACCCCCATCCTTGGATTCCTGGACACGTCCCCACCAGGTGTCGGGGCTCGGGCCCACCTTGTAGAAGAGCCACAAACTGCCGTTGGGTTGCTGCCAGAGCACTGGGTTCCAGCAGGCATATTGGGGGGCTCCCGCGTCTTCAGTGCCGCGCGCCACCTCGACCGGTGCCGTCCACTGGTGCTGGGGCTTCTTGGAAAACCAGATGACGACATCCTTGGCCCGTTCGGCGGTTCCCCCGAACCAAGCCGCAGCCATTCCTTGCGGCGTCTCTTCGATGGTCGAAGCGTGCGAGGACAGGGTCGGCGGCTTGTCGGCCAAGTACTGCAACTTGATCACCGGAGAATTCTGCGCCCCCAAGGCGCATCCGATGACGGCAAAAAGGCTCAAAAACCTGCGGGGCATGTGCCGAGAATGAGCCGTCGCCCGCGGAGTTCCAGTCACAAAATGCCCGAAACCCGGACTCATCCTGCAATGGGCAGACCCGCGTCGTCGGGATTGCGCCTCGAGGCATTCGCACCGTTCGGTCCGGTCAAATCCCCTCGTGACTGGGACTGGATCAACGGAACTTTTGCCCACGCCGTCGTCGGGCCTTTCGAGAAACGGATGGAGGCCCTGCGAACGGAATGGACCTAAGGGTTCAGCCGTTTTGCCAACCGGGCTCTGTCCTCGACGTTAGCAGGCGAAATGAATGAACCGCTGCACCAGGTCGATGCCGGCGATGTGGCTCGGTTGTTGGAGACCGACTGCCAGAAGGGCTTGTCGGACTCCGAGGTCCGACGGCGCCAGGAACGGCATGGCCCCAACCGGATTCGTGAGCGGCGGGGGACGCCCGCCTGGAAGCGCCTTCTCCTGCAGTTCACCCAGCCCCTTGCTTACATTCTGCTGATCGCCGCCGGTGTGACGGCCTTTTTCAACCAATGGGTCGATTCTGTGGTCATCGTTCTGGTCGTCGTCGTCAACGCGGTCGTGGGTTTCATTCAGGAGTCCAAGGCCGAGAAAGCCATCGAGGCTCTCAGCCAGTTGGTTTTGACCGAGACCACCGTGCGACGCGATGGCACCCAGCGACGAGTCCCCTCGGAGGGACTGGTTCCGGGAGATGTGGTGTTGCTACAATCCGGCGATCGTGTTCCGGCCGACCTGCGCCTCTTCCACGTTCGAAGCCTGAAGATCGATGAATCTGCCCTCACGGGTGAATCACTCCCCGTGTTGAAGCACTCCGATCGCCTCGCTCACGAAACCGTGTTGGCCGATCGGAAGAACATGGCCTATGCCGGCACCTTGGTGACCTCGGGTATTGCGGAAGGGCTAGTCTGGGTGACGGGGGATCGCACGGAAACCGGGCGGATTGCGTGGCTGATTTCCGAGACGGCCTCGATGGTCACGCCCCTCACGCGCAAGATCGATCAATTCAGCGGTCAGATCCTGAGGGTGATCTTTGGGCTCACCGCTCTGACCTTTGGTGTCGGGTTGCTGCATGGGCAGCCTCCGTTGGACTTGTTCATGGCTTCGGTGGCGCTGGCTGTTGGGGCCGTCCCGGAGGGCCTGCCAGCAGCAGTCACCATCGTGCTTGCCGTGGGTGTGAAGCGCATGGCAGTGCGGGGTGCCATCGTGCGAAAACTGCCCGCTGTGGAGACCCTTGGCAGCACCACGGTCGTCTGCTCCGACAAGACGGGCACTCTCACCGAGAATCAGATGACCGTGCAGCAGATCTTCGCCGGCGGAGAGTTCTTCAAGGTCACCGGAGCGGGTTACTCGCCAACCGGTGAGATTCGGTGCAAGGGCCGGGGAATTGTGCCGGCGAGCCATCCGGCCTTGATCGAGTGCCTGAGGGCGGGGCTTCTGTGCAACGATTCCCGGATCCGCATGGAGGCGGGGCGCCCGATCATTCAGGGTGATCCCACCGAAGCGGCTCTCATCATCGCGGCGGCGAAGGCAGGGCTCTTCCACGAGGCGTCTCAACAAGAGTCGCCTCGGGTGGACATGATTCCATTCGAGTCGGAACACATGTTCCGAGCGACCCTGCACGCCGGTGCCGAGGGGCGCATGATCTACAAGGTCGGCGCGGTGGAGCGCCTCCTCGATCGATGCTACGATGCCCTAGGTTCCGACGGTCAACTCCTGCCGCTGGATCGTGAGCCAGTTCGACGAGCCCTCGAGGCCATGGCTTCCGACGGTCTGCGCGTTCTGGCGTTGGCACGCCGCTCGACACACTCCGACCATCAGCGGCTCGAGCACCAACAGGTCCGGCAAGGACTCACCTTCCTCGGCTTGCAAGGGATGATTGATCCGCCCCGCCCCGAGGCGATCGCTGCCGTGGCGAAGTGCCGACTGGCGGGAATCCGCGTGAAGATGATTACCGGCGATCACGCGATCACCGCCCGGGCCATCGCGGGGCAAATCCGCCTCGGGGATCCGGGAACCGCAATCCGCACCCTGACCGGTCGGGAGTTGGAGGGGGTTTCCGACGATGATCTGCCGCGTGTGGCCGACGAGACGACCGTCTTCGCCCGCGTGGCCCCGGAACAGAAGTTGCGATTGGTGAGGGCCCTCCAGGCTCGCGGCCACATTGTGGCGATGACCGGCGACGGCGTGAATGACGCACCCGCTCTCAAACAGGCAGACATCGGTATCGCGATGGGGATCACAGGCACCGATGTTGCGAAGGGGGCGGCGGACATGATCCTCACCGACGATAATTTTGCGACCCTCCAGTCGGCCGTGGAGCAAGGCCGGGGCGTCTTCGACAATTTGCGCAAATTCCTCGTCTGGACGCTGCCGACCAACGCCAGCGAGGCGATGATCCTCTTAGTCGCGATCCTCTTTGGGATCACCCTGCCGATTCTTCCCGTGCAACTGCTCTGGATCAACCTGTGCACCGCGGTGTTCCTGGGCCTCATGTTGGTCTTCGAGCCTAACGAATCGGACCTCATGGACCGTCCGCCTCGGGATCCGAATCGTCCCCTCTTGACCGCGTTGCTGTTGCAGCGGACGGCCCTGGTGACTTCCCTCATCGCCGCGGGTGCCTACTGGCTCTTCTTCTTTGAGAGAAGCCAGTCGGCGCAAACAATCGACGCGGCGCGAACGACGGTCGTGAACGTAATCGTAATGGCGGAGACGGGTTACTTGTTCAACTGCCGCTCGTTTCACCGCAGCCTGTTCCGCATCGGATTCCTGAGTAATCCATGGGCGGTGTGTGGGGCGCTGGGGATGATCGTTGTCCAGGTGCTTTTCACCTATCTGCCCCTCATGAACCGGCTTTTCCATACAGCCCCGTTGACCCTTGGTGCTTGGGTGCGCATCGGTGCGGTGGCTTTGGCCGTGTTCCTGATTGTTGAGTTTGAGAAGTGGCTGCGCTTCGGGGGCGAGCGCGGCAAGAACCGTATTCCGGACTGATCGCCGATGATGAAGACTATCGCATTTTACGACACCAAACCCTACGACCGCCAATTTATGACCGCGGCACCCGGAGCCGATGAGCTCCGCTGGGTCTTCCATGAATTTCGGCTCACCGCAGACACCGCGGGCTGCGCGCGGGGTGTCGACGCCGTC
>CANHYD010000179.1 GCA_947464705.1 Verrucomicrobiota bacterium
CATCGCCCTTGGGTGAAGGACTGCTACCTCATCCGGGACAACCGCTTCATCGTGACCATCGACTACGAGCGCTACCTGGAGTTCCGCAAGGGCCGGGAAGGCGACCCGTTGGTCTCTCTCATCAGCACGCCCTATTGGTTCCGGGTCCACGTCTACTTCGACATCGTCAGCGGGCAGGAGTTCGTGGTGCTGACCTATGGCAAGCCCAAGATCTACGATTTGCCGGTCATCCGTCTGCAAAGCGAGTCGCTCTTCAACCGCTTGCCGCTGACCAATTCCGACAATCGGGACAAGTTCAAGCGGTCCGTGCGAGAGATCGTCCACTATGGGGTCGGGGCCATCTGCCTGCTGTACTTCGACGGGCGCGGGGCAGGTTTCGGGGCCCATGCGGTGGACCGCATGCTGACCGAACGGGGCGACGCCCTCTCCAGCGACGAGGCTTACCGCACCTTGGGCGTGGGCTACGATAGTCGTGACTACGAGGCCTGCCTGAGCCTCCTGCGCCATCACCTTCCCCACTCGCGGGTTCAAATGATCATGAACTCGCCTTCTAGCCTCATCCGGAAACCCGAATATGCGGCGGCCCTGAACCGGCACCGTCTCGAAGTTGAAAAATGGATCTTCCTCGAATGAACCCTCCCTCCACGGCTCGGTTCATCGACCGGGATCGGGAATTTCCGAACACGGGTGCCGGGAAGTTTTCCTTGATGCCCGGGTCGGCGCCTTGGGACCGTAACATCTCATGAAGTACATCTTCGTCACGGGCGGTGTCGTGAGTTCCCTCGGCAAGGGCCTCACCGCGGCGGCGCTCGGAACCCTGCTGGAGAATCGCGGCCTGACCGTCGCGTTCCAGAAGTTCGATCCGTATCTGAACGTCGATCCCGGCACCATGAGCCCGTACCAACATGGTGAGGTGTACGTGCTGGACGACGGAGCCGAGACCGATCTCGACCTCGGACACTATGAGCGCTTCACCAACACCAAGCTGAGCCGGGCCAATGCGACGACCAGTGGGCAGGTCTATGAGCAGGTGCTCAAAAACGAGCGCGATGGGGTATATCTAGGCAAGACCGTTCAGGTCATCCCGCACGTCACCGACGAGATCCAGCGGCGCATCACCCACTTGGCCTCTCAGTCCGGGGCCGACGTGCTCATCACCGAAATCGGCGGCACGGTCGGTGACATCGAGGGTTTGCCCTTCTTGGAGGCCATCCGCGAGTTCGCCCTGGAAGCCGGACCCGGCAACGTGTGCTTCATCCATGTCACCTATATTCCGTTCATCAAGGCAGCCGGTGAACTGAAGACCAAGCCCTCGCAGCAAAGCGTGGCCAAACTGCGCGAAATCGGCCTGGCTCCGCACGTGCTCGTGGCCCGTTGTGAGCAACCTCTCGGCCAAGAAGTCCGCAGCAAGTTGTCGATGTTCTGCAACGTCCCATTCAAAGCGGTGATCGAGGAGAAGGACGTCGACCACACCATCTACGAGGTGCCGCTGATGCTGCAGCGTGAGCACATGGACGATCTGGTCTGCCAGACGCTCCAATTGAATTTACCGCCGGCGAACATGGCTCACTGGCAGGACATCATCCGCCGCCTGATTGCGCCGCAGCACCGGGTGTGCATCGGCGTGGTCGGCAAGTACGTCGAGCTGCAGGATGCCTACAAGTCCGTCTACGAATCGCTCAAGCACGCGGGCATCGCCACTGATTCCGGGGTGCAAATCATCCAGATCGAGGCCGAAGACCTCGAGGGGGATGATCCGGCCAAGAAGCTCAAAGACCTCGGGGGCATCCTCGTTCCTGGCGGATTCGGCGATCGGGGCATCGAGGGCAAAATCCGGGCCGCCCGGTACGCCCGCGAGGCAGGGATCCCATACCTAGGGCTTTGCCTGGGCATGCAAATTGCCACGATTGAGTTCGCCCGAAACGTGATGGGGCTGGAAGGGGCCAACTCGACCGAGTTCGCCGAAAACTCTCCCCATCCGGTGATTCATCTCCAAGAGACGCAGCGTCATGTGAAGCGCAAGGGCGGATCCATGCGTCTCGGGGCTCAGGAATGCGCGCTGAAGCCTGGATCACTGGCGCGGCGTCTGTACGGCAAGGAAGTCGTCTTGGAGCGCCACCGCCACCGCTACGAGTTCAACAACGCGTACCGCGAGGCCTTCGAGGGCGCTGGGTTCATCATCAGTGGTGCCACTCCGGACAACCAACTGGTGGAGATGATCGAGATCCCCTCGCACCCGTTCTTCATCGCGACCCAGTCCCATCCGGAATTTCTGAGCAAGCCCAACCGCCCGCACCCGCTGTTTGTCGGCTTCATCAAGGCCGCGCACGAACGGTTGCACCGGCGTTCGATCTGACCAGATTCCAGACTCGGACAAAAACGACAACGGGCGGACCGAATGAACGGGCCGCCCGCGCGAGTTCCATCACCATCGAAACCTGGAGTTGCTACCAGGGCTGCCGCTGATCGATCTCGGGGTCAAAACCGGGTGTCCGCCTTCTTGAGGTTGAGCTCACGGATCCAGATGTTGCGGTAGCGCACGTCGTGGCCCTCGTTCTGCAGCTTCAACCCGCCGGGGCTGTCGGTGATGCCCTTGCCGCCATCATTGCCGCCATCAATTCCGGAATTCGGTCCGCCCCAAACTTGCTGGATGGTGACGTTGGTGTGGACGAGTTGACCGTTGAAGTACATCGAGACCAGGGGCTTCTCGACGAGCTTGCCGTCCTTGAAGCGGGCGGCGCGAAAATTGATGTCGTAGGCGTTCCACTTTCCGGTGCCGTTGTAGGCGTGGTAGGGCGAGGGCGTTTCGTTGATTACCGCGGCCATGCCGTGCGGGGTCTTGTCTCCGTCGAGCACCTGGATCTCGTAGCGGTTCTGCAAGTAAACGCCGCTGTTGCCGTTGGGTTTGGCGATCCGGAACTCGACGTGCAGGCGGAAATCGCGGAATTCCTGAACCGTCACCAAATCGGCCGTGCCGAACTTGCCGCCGTCGGACACGCGGTCGTCGGTCATCATGACCGTGCCGCCGTCCACCGGATCTTCCACGATGGGCCACTTGACGGGGAGCGACGACTTGAAGCCGGGGCCTTTCCAGTAGGTCCATTTGGAATGGAGCATTTCCTTGGATCCGTCGAAGAGCACTTGGGCGCCCTTCTCCGGCTTGGCTCCCACGCCGACATGCGGAGAAGCCGCCCAAGCTCCAGCGGCCGAGGCGAAGGTAAGGGCGAGGACAGTGAGGGTCTTCAGGGCGTTCATGGCGGGAGGGATCTGCAAGAAACCCTCTGCCGCAGGGCGGGCCGGAGTCAACCGAACGATTGTCGGGACACGCCACAAGGAACCGACCGCGCCTTGCGCCCGAGCCGGTTGGTCGCACACTGAGGCTTGTTATGGGTGATTTTTCAGATGCTGCGCTGGTGCTGCTGGGACATGGGTCGACGGTGAATGCCGATTCGGCGGCCCCGACCCATCAACATGCCGAGGAACTGCGCCGGCGTGGGGGCTTCGCCCAAGTGGTGACCGGCTTCTGGAAGGAGCACCCGGCCTTTTCCGGGGTGCTGCGCGGGGTCCATGCGCCACGAGTATTTGTGGTTCCGTTGTTCATCAGTGAGGGGTACTTCACCGAAGAGGTGATCCCGCGCGAGCTGGGTTTGGCTGAGCGCGGTCAGACGCTGTTCCCGAAGGTCCAGCAGCGGAATGGCCGCCAGATCCATTACTGTGGTCCGGTGGGTACCCACGCTCGCATGACGGAGGTGATCTTGGCTCGAGCCCAAGAGGCGGTGGGTTCCGGGCCGGAGGCACCCTCTCGGTCCGAGTGCTCTCTGTTCATCGCCGGTCATGGCACGAGCAACAACGAGAACTCGCGACGCGCCATCGAGGACCAGGTTCTGCTCATCCGGAAGCGCGGTCTCTACCGCGATGTCCATCCGGTCTTCATGGAGGAAGATCCACGGATCGCCGATGCCTACACCCTCGGCGAGACGAACAACCTCATCGTGGTGCCGTTCTTCATTAGCGATGGCTTGCATAGCTACGAGGACATCCCGGTCATGCTGGGGGCGTCGGCCGAATCGGTGCAGGAACGCTTCCAGCGCGGGGAACCCACTTGGACCAATCCCACCAACATCCACGGCAAGCGGGTCTGGTACGGCCGCAGTATCGGAACGGCGCCGATGCTGGCCGATGTGGTGATGGACCGGGTGTGCGAGAGCGCCGCGGCGGTGTTGTGAACCCCGCAATCGGGGGATTCCCAAATGGGTCTTCCCCTTTTGCCTAGTGCAGCGGGTCGATTACCATCACGCCTGCATGAAGTGGTTTCCTTGGTTGACGACGGTATCCCTCGCCGTGGCTTTTGCCTTTGGCTGGGTTGGCTGCAAGCCGACGGCCCGCGCAACGGCGGTCGGTGGCTCTTCGGCTGAAGAAACCCCGCGGGAATATTCGGTCCGCGGGGTGGTGCGACGGGTGGAGGCCGAGCGCCGGTCGGTGGTGGTGAAGCATGAGGAGATTCCCGGTTTCATGCCGGCCATGACCATGCCCTTCGATGTGAAGGAGCCGAAGGAACTCAACGGTTTGAAGCCCGGTGATCAGATTGCCTTCCGCATGTTGGTCACTACCAATGATGGGTGGATCGACCGCATCCAAGTCGTTGGCTCCGACACCAATGCCGTAGCCACTCCCCCGCCAGTCCGCATCACCTCTTCTGTGCCTTTGTTGGAAGCGGGATCGCTGCTGCCGGACTACACGCTCACCAATGAGTTGGGGAGGGTGATTCGGTTGTCGGAGTTTCGGGGGCAGGTGTTGGCCTTTACGTTCATTTTCACGCGTTGTCCTTATCCGGATTTCTGCCCGCGGATGACCGATCTTTTTGCCCGAGCGCAGAAGCATCTGGCGGGCGAGCCGGATGCGCCGAAGAACGTGAGGTTTCTGTCCATTTCGTTCGATCCGGAGCACGACACTCCGGAACTACTCCGGGCTTATGCGGAGCGCCACAATTACGATCCGTCGCGTTGGACGTTGGCGACGGGTGCCTGGGATCAGCTTGAGCCGCTGACCGGCCATTTTGGTCTGCTCTTTGGGCGAGACGTGCCGCCTGAGAAGATGGAGCACAATCTGCGTACGGTGGTGGTTCGGCCTTCGGGGAAGATCCAGGCGATCCTGCCGAGCAATGAGTGGCAGTCGGAGGACTTGATCCGGGAAATTCGGGCAGCGGCTGCGGAACCGACGACGACGGCCCAGGGACGGTAGGCCCGGATGCGCCGGGTGCGGGAAGACGTTTGCTGAAAACGGATGGGGGCGCGGTGCCCGGGAGGTCGTGGGCGAGAGGCGGGCTCTTCGGTGGATGCTCCGCGGGACCAATCCTGCGCTCGCAGGGAGACTCCTTGAGTGATGATTTCGCGCTGCGCGCGAGGGGCTTGGGTGTTCGTCTCCAAAGAGCCTGTCTGAA
>CANHYD010000180.1 GCA_947464705.1 Verrucomicrobiota bacterium
ACGGTCGGGGCCGTGGTCGAGCGCGTGCTGCAAACGCCGTGGGTCACCGAGGTGTGCCTGCAAGGCGGCATCCACCCGGACCTCGGGCTGGAGTATTACGAGGAGCTCCTCCGAGCGCTGAAGCGCGCCCTGCCGGGCGTTCATCTCCACGCCTATTCGCCCATGGAGATTCACTCGCTGTGTCGCAAGAGCGGTCTGGATCCCCGCACAGTGCTCAGCCGTCTGCGCGATGCCGGTCTCGGATCCGTTCCGGGAACGGCCGCCGAAATCCTCGATGACGCCATGCGCGATCAACTCTCGCCCGACAAGCTCCGGGCCGCCGAGTGGGAGGCTATTATCGAAGCGGCCCACCAGACCGGACTCCGCTCGACAGCCACCGTGCTCTTCGGCCACCGGGAAACGTGGGAAGACCTCATCCATCACCTCGACCGCATCCGCTCCCTTCAGCGGCGTACCGGCGGGTTCACGGAGTTTGTGCCCTTGGCCTTCGTGCCGTATCGCAATCGCCTGGGCGGCCAATTGGCGCGGGAGGCCGGCGTGAGTCCGGAGGCATTGGCCGAAGCCGGGACTGGACGCGTGGAGCAGTTGTATCCCCTCGCCCGATTGTTCTTCGGTGAGGAAATTCCCAACCTCCAGACCAGTTGGGTGAAGCTCGGACCCGAGCGCGCGGCGGCCATGCTCCGCTCGGGCTGTAATGATTTCGGCGGCACGTTGTACGAAGAAAGCATCACCCGTGAGAGCGGCGGGCGTTTTGGAGAATGCCTCACCCCGGTCGAGATCGAAGCGGCCATCCGTTCCGTCGGACGGATTCCGCGCCGCCGGACGACTTTGTACGGAGTGCCCGCCTAATTCTCGGCCTGATGGTGTCGGCCTGATGGGCGAAAAAACCGGACCGTTCCCGCTTACTCCCGACAGACCGACTCGTAGAGCGCCACGTATTCGGCCGCCTGTTTTTCCCAGGAGAAATCCGCCGTCATGCCGTTATGGCGGATATGCTGCAGCCACGCGGGTTCTTTCCACAGCGCCAAGGCCTTGAGGATGGCCTTTTGCAGCGCGGCCTCGGTGTTCGGGATGAATTTGATGCCCGTGGCCTGGGCTGCGTTCTCGCGGGGATCGATCACCGAATCTTGAAGACCGCCCGTGGCCCGGACGATGGGGATGGCTCCGTAGCGCAGCGAGTACAGCTGATTGAGGCCGCACGGCTCGAAGCGCGAGGGCATCAGGTAAAAATCCGCCCCCGCTTCGATGCGGTGCGACAAGGCCGGATCGAAGCCGATCCGGGCGGCCACCTGATCCGGGAATCGTTTGGACAGATCCCGGAAGGCATTCTCCAAGGACCGCTCGCCACTGCCCAAGAGGGCGAACTGCAGCGCGTGGCCGGCGTCGAGCAGGCTCCTCAGCGTTTGGACAATCAGCGCCGAGCCCTTTTGGTCGGTCAGGCGCGAAATGTTGGCGAAGAGCGGGAGGGCGGGATTTTCTGGAAGGCCCAGTTCGCGCTGGAGCGCCGCTTTGCAAACGGCCTTGCCCGCGGGGTCCTCCGCCGTGAACGGCGCCGGCAGCGTCGAGTCGGAGCCGGGGCTCCACTCTTCGTGGTCGACTCCGTTGAGGATGCCACTCAGGTCGTTGTAGCGCTTGAGCAGCAGCCCCTCGAGGCCGCAACCGTACTCCGGAGTCAGGATTTCCTGCGCGTAGGTCGGGCTGACTGTCGTGATGGCCTGCGACTGGGTGAGACCCGCTTTCAGAAAATTCACCCGCTCAAAGTGCAATGCGCTTTCCAGGTGCAGCCAGTCGGAGGGCAATCCGGTGAGACCCCAGCTGGATGCTGGGAACGACCCTTGGAAAGCCAGGTTGTGGATGGTGAAGATCGTCCGAGGCGCTTGGGTCCACCCGGTCTGCAGTTGCGCATGCCGGGCCAGGATCGGGATCAACCCCGTTTGCCAATCGTGGCAATGCAAGACCTTTGGGGGCTCCGGCAGATGGCGGGCTAAGATCAACGCCGCACGACTCAGGAAGATGAATCGAGCCGCATTGTCCGCGTAATCCCGACCGCTCTCGCCATAGACACCGGGCCGATCAAAGAATCCGGCCTGCTCCACGAACCAAAGCGTGAGATTCGGCGAGGGCTTTTGGCAGTGGAAGCGACCCTCCACCAGGCTGTCTCCCATCGGGACGGCCCAGCGCCAAGAAGTCGGTTCAATGCCCGGATGGGATTCCGTCATCCCCCGATACAGGGGCGTCACCACCGAGACTCTCAGACCCGTCCCCGCCAACGCCCTGGCCAGGGCTGAGACCATGTCGGCCAGACCCCCGGTCTTCGAATAGGGATTCAGCTCACTGGTCGCCAGCAGCACGTGCATGGACAGAGTCTTTCGCGCACCCTGCGGAGCGAACAAGACCGAAGTCTTTCCGGTGAAAGGACCCTCGGTTTTGCGAAGCATCCCAGGTATGGCCGGAAATCCGGTCTGCTGCTAACGTCCAACCACCGTCAGCCATCCCCTGTGAAAGCCCTCATCGATACCGCGGACAAGAAATCCGAACGCGCCTTCCTCGTCGGCGTCGAACTCAAAAACCAAACGGCATGGGATGTCTCCGACTCCCTCGATGAATTGGCCGAACTGGCCAACACGGCCGGGGTCGAGGTCGTGGGTCAGGGAATCCAGCGGTTGGAGGCACCGCATTCGGGCACGTTCATCGGCGCTGGCAAGGCCGAGGAGTTCGCCAAGGCCGCCAAGGAAGCCAATGCGGATACCGTGCTCTTCGACGAGGAACTCTCCGGGGCTCAGGCCCGCAATCTGGAGGAGATCTTCGGAGCCAAAGTCATCGATCGCACGGCGCTGATCCTCGATATCTTTGCTCAGCGGGCCCGCACCCGGGAAGGCAAGCTGCAGGTTGAGTTGGCCCAATTGCAGTACCTCATGCCGAGGCTCACGCGCTACTGGACCCACCTTTCCCGCCAGCGCGGATCCACCGGTTCCATCGGTGGCGAGGGCGAATCCCAGCTCGAGGCCGATCGCCGCAAGACCCAAGAGCGCATCGAGAAGATCCGCTCCGAGCTCACCATTGTTCGGCGCCAGCGCTCCACACAGCGCGAGGGACGCCAGCGCCACCAGTGGCCTTTGGCCTCCATCGTGGGCTATACCAACGCCGGCAAATCCACCTTGCTCAACGCCCTCACCGGCTCCGAGGTGCTTGCCGAAGACATGCTCTTCGCCACGTTGGATCCGACCACGCGCCGACTGCGGTTGCCCTCCAACCAGAATGTCCTCTTGAGCGACACGGTGGGGTTCATTCGCAAGCTGCCGCATGGATTGGTGGAGGCCTTCAAGGCGACTCTGGAGGAGGTGGTCGAGGCCGACTTGCTCATCCACGTCGTAGACACCAGTCATCCCAACGCTCCCCAGCAAATGGATGCCGTCAATGCCGTGCTGGCCGATATCGGAGCCCATGAAAAGCCAACGCTCATGGTCTTCAACAAAATCGACAAAGCCGGGGCCGCCGAACTGGCCGCGATGTATTGCCAGCAATTCCCCAAAGCCGTGGCGGTCTCTGCCCGCAAGAAGCACGGGTTCGAGACCTTCTTCGCGGAGTTGGGGGCCATGCTCAAGCCGATCCGGGAATTTGTGGAGATCCGGATTCCCCACCATGAGCAGAAGGTCATGAGTCGCCTCCACTCGGTGGCGCAGGTCGTCGAGCAGGATTATTCGGGCGAACAGGCCTGCTTCCGGGTCCGCATCCCGCCCTATCTTCGGCACGAGTTTGAGCCCTATCTGACCGCGTCCCACAACGGGCATTGAACCCTCTCCTGGCGTTCAGCCCGATCGATGCGGCGCCGGGCGTCGCGGGTAATCAAGAAATTTGGTTTACCCGCCCAGTCGGTTTGCCACCCTACCGGGATCATGCGCCTTCTTCGTTGGTGGACATTGCTCTTTTGCCTCGTATCGCGGGTCATCGGTGGGGAGTTCCGTACTATCACCGGTGATGTGTACGTGGGCGAAGTATCTGCCGCCGACGCGGACGGGCTCATCATCCGGCAGCAGTCTGGGGTTTTTTCTCCGCGCGTCGACTGGGCCAAGCTGGACGAGGCGACACTGAAGTCTCTGGCAGGCCATCCTCGTGCCGGGCGTTTTGTTGAACCGCTGTTGGAACCCCCGGCCGAAGAGATCGCCCGTGCTGAAGCTCGAAAAATCGATGTCCGCCAGCCGGATCGGGTCGCTCGGCCCCCTGCCGAGATTGCGGGCAAGGGGATTTACGCGGCCTTAACCAGTCCCAACGGAATGATCCTCCTGGGACTTCTCTATTTGGCCAATTTGTACGCCGCCTACGAGATCGCTCGGTTTCGCTGGCGTCCGGTTCCGTTGGTTTGCGGAGTGTCCGCCGTGTTGCCGGTGATTGGCCCGACCATTTTCTTGGCGCTGCCTCGCCGCGAGGAAGAGGTGGTGGTGAGTGCGACCGATGAGGCCGTTGCTGCCCAGTCTCTCAGCGTGCCTGCCCAACCGGTGGCCGCAGCGGCCGCCTCCCACTCCGCGGGCCCGGCCGCCCGGAGCGCTGCCGGCTCGAACGAGGGTTTGCCTAAGCTCTTCCGTCGGGGTGAAACCACCTTTAACCGGCGTTTCTTCGAGACCCAGTTCCCGTCACTTTTCAAGGTCGTGGCTTCTGAGGCCGACAAGGATTTGGTGCTCGAGGTCACCACGGCGGCTGGCGTTACCGTGGCCACCCGGATCACTCGCATCAGCGGCAGCGATCTGGCTCTCAAAACCTCGGATGGCTCTGAAAACACCGTCGAGTTCACCCAGGTTCTCGAGGTCAAACTCCGCGACAAGAACGCCTGAAGTCGAAATTGTTTCGATGAAATATCGAGCTATTCTGCTCTTCGGGGCACCGGGTGCCGGTAAGGGAACCCAGGGCAAGATCTTGGGTCAGATTCCGAACTTCGTGCATTTCTCCTGTGGTGATGCCTTCCGCAACCTGCGGGTGGATTCTCCGCTCGGTCGGGTGTTTGTGGAATACGCATCGACCGGTCGACTGGTTCCCGATGAGCCCACCATCCAGCTCTGGAAGCAATCCATGGACGGATTGGCCGCGACGGGTCGGTTCAATCCGGAGGCCGACACGCTCCTGCTCGACGGTATCCCGCGGAACCCGCGTCAGGCTGAAATCATGCGCGACATGATCGACGTCAAGGCGATCTTCAACCTGTTCTGCCCGGTGATGGACAAGCTCATCGTGCGGCTACAGCGACGTGCCTTGAAGGAGAACCGTCTCGACGATGCCAATGTGGAAACCATCCGCAGTCGTCTGGAAACCTACAAGCGGGAGACTCGAGCCGTTCTGGAGTGCTATCCGGACTCGTTGATCCATCAGATCGATTCCACCCAGGAGCCGATCCTGGTCCTCGCGGATATCCTCAAGGTGATCGTCCAGAT
>CANHYD010000181.1 GCA_947464705.1 Verrucomicrobiota bacterium
CCCATTCAGGTCCGTCATTGGTGCGAAGTGCCCGTGGCCGCCGCCGCTCTCCGCCGTGGGCAACCCCTGGTCGATGCTGAAACCGTGCTCGAGCGCCGGGACATCCTGACCGCTCGGGGGATTCTCAAGGCATTGCCCACAGCGGTTCAGGATTACGAACTGGCCGAGAGCCTGGCTCCCGGTCAGGCCCTCTCGGATCGGAGCCTTCGCCTCAAGACGGTGGTTTTCCGCGGGCGTCGGGTCGATGCCCGGATCCAGGCGGGAACCTTGGAGATCACCACCAAGGTCGAGGCTTTGGAGGACGGATATCCCGGGCAGAGCATTCGGGTGCGCAATCCCCTCTCGAAACGGGAATTCCGAGGGGTCGTTCAGGGCGAGGACTCGGTGCTGATCCCCCTATGAAGATGGTTCAAAAATTCTCGATCCTTATGAAAGAGTTTCCCCAATTCCGTTGTCCGCTGGTCGCCATCCAAGCTTTCGCGTTGATGACTCTGGTATCGATGCCCGTATTAGCCGCCAACGGGTCTCTGTGGTCCGAGTCGTCGGCTCGTCTGCTGGTGGCCGACAATCGGGCGCGCCAGGTGGGGGACATCGTCACCATTGTGGTCGAGGAGACCAACGAGTCGGCCAAGCAGAACAACACCAAGACCGCCAAGAAGACAGGCATCAGCGCCAGCATCTCGAGTTTTCTTTTCGGTGCCGCCCAAGACGGGTTTCTGACCCGAGGCGGCAAGTATCCCTCCATGGACATGAAGTCCGACAAGAGTTTTGAGGGGGGGGGCACGATCAACAATTCCGAGCGTATCACCGCCCGAATCGCCGTTCGTGTCACCGAGGTGCTGCCCAACGGACACATGATGCTCGAGGGTCGCCGCATGACCCTGGTGGGAGGGGAGGAACAGCAGGCCGTGCTTCGCGGATTGGTCCGCCAAGAAGACATCCAGCCCGGCAACACGGTCCTCAGCCACAACGTCGCCGACGCCAGCATCAAGTTTGTCTCCAAGGGCGTGGTCTCCGACAGCCAACGTCGCGGTTGGTTCACCCGCGCCTTCGACAAGATTACCCCCTTCTGACCATGCGCCTCCATCAATTGTTATCCTGCTGGACTGCGCTGGGTCGCTGGATGCAGGTCGTGGCGCTCGTGGGTCTTGTGTGCGGCTCGCAGGCGCTGGCTCTGGGCACTCGGGTCAAAGACCTGGTCATGGTCGCTGGAGCTCGCGACAACCAACTCGTGGGTTACGGGATCGTGGTCGGCCTCAACGGAGACGGCGACAAGAACCCCATCTACACGCTCCGCAGCTTCGCCAACTTGCTCCAGCGCTTCGGTGTCCAAGTGCCGGCGCAGACGCTCATCGCCAAGAACGTGGCCGTGGTGATGGTGACGGCCGACATCAAGGCCTTCTCCAAGAATGGTCAGCGACTGGATGTCACCGTGTCAGCCATGGGCGATGCACGCAGTTTGCAAGGGGGCGTCTTGGTGCAAACCCCGCTCTACGCGGCCGACGGACAAATCTACGCCGTGGCCCAGGGCGCCATGGCCGTGGGCGGTTTTGTCGGCGGCAACGCGTCCTCGAGCGTCCAGAAGAACCACCCCACCGTGGCGACGATCACTGGCGGTGGCTTGGTGGAACGGGAGATCCCCACCCGCATCGTGGAGAACCAGGAGATCGAGCTGCTGTTGCGCGAGCCAGACTTCACGTCGGCAGCTCGATTGGCTATGGCGATCAATCAGCGGTTCACCAATGCGGCCCGGGCCATCGACCCCACTTCGGTCAAGGTCCGCATGCCCGAAGGGGTCGATCAGGCTTCCGTCGATTTCGTGGCCCGTCTCGAAGACATCGAGATCTCTCCCGACACCACCGCTCGCATCGTCATCAACGAGCGGACTGGAACGATCGTGGCCACCTCCAAGGTGAAGATCTCCAGCTGCGCGGTTTCTCATGGTGATCTGACCATCACCATCGCCAACAGCTTTGACGTCTCGCAGCCCAACGCGCTGAGTCAGACCGGCGAGACCGCCGTCACGCCACGAGCCGATGCCAGCGTCAATGAACGCAAAGGCACGCTGCTGACCCTTTCCGACCTGCCCACCGTGGAGAAGGTGGCGGCCGGCCTCAACGCCATCGGTGTCACCCCCCGCGACATGATGGCCATCTTCGGCTCCATGAAGCAGGCGGGAGCCCTTCAGGCCGAACTCATCTTGCGCTGAACCATGAACCCCATCGGAACCAATCCCTTTTCCGCACCGCTGGCCGGCCTTGCCCACTCGGGTTCCAGGCTGCCGGGGGCTGCTCCTGCGGACAAGACCCGCGAGATGACCCAGCAGTTCGAGGCCGTCTTTGTGCGGCACCTGCTCAATGAGGCCCAGAAGCCCGTCCTCGGCGGCGGCGCTCTCCCAGCCTCGTCGTCCCGCGGCATCTACCAGGACATGATGGTGGAGCGTTGGGCCGACCAGATCAGCCAATCCGGGACCTTCGGCGTGGCCCGAAGTCTCGAACTCCAGATTCGTCAGTCTTCCCCTGTGACCATTTCAACCCCAGAGGCGGCCTTACCAGGCGCCACATCTCTCCCGTGAATCCATCCATTCAGGATCTAATCGAAGCGCTGCGGATGGAGCTGCAGCAATATGGTGAACTGCTGGCCCGTTTGGACCAGCAGCAGGAAACAGTCTTTCGGCGGGATGCCGAAGGCGTGCTGGACGGCTCTGCCGCCATCGAAAGTCAGGCCGCCCTCATCGAGGAGGCCCGTCGTGAACGCGAATTGTGCCGGGCCGACATGGCTCGCTCCTTGGGAGCCCCGGCCGATGCGTCGTTCGAATACCTTCTGCCGCTGCTGCCCGAGGACTATCGTCCTCTGATTCGGGCGCTGGTGGAGGAGAACAACGAGTTGCTCACCCGCGTTCGGGCCCGCTCCCGACAAAACCACCTGCTGCTCTCGCGGACTGTGGATCTGATGCAGCGGCTCATGGGTGGCTTGTTTGCCGCCAAGGGAGGCAGCACCTATTCCGGCGACGGAGCCTTGTTGGGCGCGCGCGCCACCGCAAGCCGCATGTACGAAGCGGTGGGCTGAACCTTCAGGAAAGCACGTCGTATGTTGGGCCTATTTGGAACATTGCGTCTGGGAACTCGCGCCTTGGCTGCTCAGCGGCAGGGCGTCGAGGTGGCCGGCCACAATTTGGCCAACGTCAACAACACGGCCTACGCCCGGCAACGGGTGTCGATCCAATCGACCGCTTCCAGCGACGGCCTCACCGATCCGGTGGGTTCCGGGGCGGAGGTGGTGGCTATTCGGCAGATCCGCGACCGAATCCTCGACGGGCAGGTCATCGCCGAGGGTGGCGTCAGCGGTTCTCTGGAAGCCCAGCAGCGCGCGTTGAAAACGGCACAGTCTCTTTTGGGACAAAGCATCGATCGGGGCAATGCGGGCGCCGGTGGCACTTCGGCGGCCGACGGAGTCGGGGGCGGTCAGCAATTGGCGGCAGGACTGACCGATTTCTTCAACAGCTTCGCATCGCTGGCCGCTCAACCGGCTTCCATTCCCGAGCGCGAAATCACCCTGCGACGGGCAGCGGCCCTGGCGGCCCAGTTCCCGGCGCTCGACAACCGATTGTCCATCTTGGGCCGTCAGTTGGACGAATCCCTCGATACCGAACTCAAGTCGGCCAATGCGCTCCTGTCCGACATCGCTCGCCTCAATGGGCAGATCTCACGGACCGAGACCGTCTCCGGCGGTTCTGCCAACGACTTGCGCGACCAACGTTTGGCCAAATTGGAATCGCTTTCCGGAGTCATTGGGTTCGATTCGATCGAAGCCTCCGACGGTTCTTTGACGATTGTGGTTGGCGGTGTCTCTCTGGTCACCAGCGATGTCCGGGAAAAGACTCTCGAGACGTTCACCAATACCGACGGCGATCGGATGATCCGCGCCTCCGGTACCACCGATGCGCTGGCCATCACCTCGGGGCGCGTGCACGGCACTCTCGATGCCCGTGACGGCGGCTTGAAAGACTTGCGCAGCGGCATCAATGACTTGGCCAAGAGCCTGATCGACGAGGTCAATGGCGTGCATTCCGCCGGCTTCGCCCTCGATGGCACCACCGGCCGAGCCTTATTCTTGGGATCTTCCGCCGCGGATATTCGCGTCAATCAGGCCCTGTTGGACAATCCGAGCTCCCTGCAGGTGTCCGGCAGCGCGACCGCACGGGGCGACAATCGCGTGGCCCAGGCTCTTTCGCAGTTGGGGAACCGCCCGATCGCAGCGCTCGATGGCCAGACTCTGGGCAATGCCTACAACCGCATCGTTGGACGACTCGGTGAAGACCTAGCCTCCGTAAATCAGCAATTGGCGGACCAAAAGGTGGTCGCTGAGTTGCTGAAGGGACAGCGGGATTCGATCAGCGGTGTTTCCATCGATGAAGAAATGGCCGATCTCACCCGCTTTCAGCGCGGCTATCAGGCCAGCGCCAAGCTCATCAACACCATCGACGAACTGATGGACACGACCCTCAGCCTCAAGCGGTAGAGATCTTCACTGAAAGGCCAACGACATGATTCGAGTCACCTCAGGAGCGTATGCCGACCGGTTGATCTCCAACCTCGGCAGCATCACCGCCCGTCAGGCCCGCTATCAGGCGCAAATATCCACCGGTCAGAGAGTCACTCTGCCCGAGGACGATCCGGGTGCCGTGCGGCGGGCTCTAGACTTGGAAGGGGAACGCGGTCGGGTGGGTCAGTTCGGCCGTAACATTACCCGCCTCAAGGAGACGGCGACCGCGACCAACACCGTGATGCGCTCGCTTTCCAAGATCGCCACCCGGGCCGGGGAATTGGCCGTGAAGGCCAACAGCATCCGATCGGCGGACGACCTCAAGGCTTACGCGGCGGAGGTGACTCAGATGATTCATCAGGCTGTTTCCTCGGCGAACACCAACCTGCGCGGAGATTCGGTGATGGCCGGAACCCTCAATGGTCAACCGGCCTACACCCTAACTGTGGGCACCGACGGCCGTGTTCAGTCGGTGACCTACAATGGCAATCAGGATACGCCGTCTCTGGACATTGCCGAAGGGCAGGAACTCAGCGCGAGTGTCGTAGGCTCGAATCCAACGGGCTCGGGTCCGGCCGGATTGATCGAAGACCCGCGAGCCGGAGCCGATCTCTTCAAACACCTCATCCAGTTCCAAGACCAGTTGCTGGCCGGTACTGGCGCCGCAGTCACGACCACGACGGCGGTTGGGTTGCAAGCCGATGCCGACAATCTCCTGCGCCACATCGCCGCCAACGGAGTCGTGCAAGGCCGCTTGGAGGCGGCCAGCGCCACGGTGAGTGACCGCCTGCAATCCCACGAAGGTCAAATTTCTGGCGAAACCGACGCTGACTTGGCCAAGGCATTGGTC
>CANHYD010000182.1 GCA_947464705.1 Verrucomicrobiota bacterium
GCTTGACGGTCGGGTGTCACACGCCTAGACAGGCGCCCGAACGAGACATTTACCATGGCTGATAAAACCATCGAGCAGCGGATCAAGGACATCATCATCGAGCAACTGGGCGTGACCGCCGACCAGGTGACTCCCGAAGCCAAGTTCATCGAGGACTTGGGCGCTGACTCCCTCGACACTGTCGAGTTGGTGATGGCTTTGGAGGAGGAATTTGGTCTGGAAATCCCGGACGACGAGGCTGAGAAGCTCCAGAGCGTTGGCGACGTGATCAAGCACGTCGAGGACTCCCAGGCCAAGTAACCCTGCGATCCCGTCCATCAGGGCAGCCCGGCCTCCGGAGCTGCCCTTTTTCGTTGTAATTACCCCGTAAACAGCAACTCACACCCAGGTTGACGCGCACTTGTGTGTCTTCAGAGGCTGGGTAATCTGTCCCCGAACTATGTCGAATGCTTGGTCTGAACGCCGCGTGGTTGTGACCGGTCTGGGTTGTGCCTCCCCGCTGGGGCTAGATGCCGATACCGTCTGGAAAAACATCCTTGCTGGAAAATGCGGTGTGGGGCGCGTCGGTGCCTTCGACATCTCTGCCTACGACTGCCAGATCGCGGCCGAAGTCCGGGGCTTTGATCCGGTGCCCGCGTTCCCCAGCCCCAAAGAAGTCCGCCGTTCGGACCGTTTCACCCACTTTGGTGTCTACGCTGGCTGGGGTGCCTTGAAGGATTCGGGTTTGAATTTGGAGATCGAGAACCGCGATGACATCGGCGTCTACATCGGTTCGGGCATCGGCGGCCTGCACACCACCGAGGAGCAGCACAAAGTTCTGTTGGCCAAGGGGCCGGGCCGGGTCAGCCCGTTCATGATCCCGATGCTGATCTTGAACATGTCCTCGGGCTTGTTCGCTCTCTACAACAACTTGCGCGGTCCCAACTTCGCCACTTGCTCGGCCTGCGCCACGAGCAACCACGCCATTGGCGAGGCTTGGTGGGCGATCAAGCGCGGCGATGCGTCGGTCATGTTCGCTGGCGGCACCGAGGCCACCGTCGTGCCCTTGGGTATGAGTGGGTTTGCCGCCATGAAGGCCATGTCCACCCGCAATGACGATCCGCAACACGCCAGCCGACCGTTCGATCGCGATCGGGACGGATTCGTGATGGGTGAGGGGGCGGCAGTTCTGGTGCTGGAGGAGTTGGAGCACGCCAAGAAACGCGGGGCTCGCATTTATTGTGAGATCGTGGGCTACGGCAATACCTGTGATGCCAACCACATGACCTCGCCCGATCCCGAGGGCGCTGGCGCGGCGCGGGCCATCCAGATGGGGCTCAAGCACGCCGGGATGCGTCCCGAGCAGATCGATTACGTCAACGCCCACGCCACCAGCACTCCGGTCGGGGATGTCTGCGAGACCCAGGCCATCAAGCGGGTTTTCGGTGACCACGCCCGCAAGCTGGCGATCAGTTCCACCAAGGGCGCGACCGGACACATGCTCGGTGCGGCCGGCGGCATCGAATCGCTGTTGTGCTGCAAGGCGCTGGAAGCCCAGATTGCGCCGCCGACGATCAATTTGGAGAATCCGGATCCGCTGTGCGATCTGGATTACATTCCTCACACCCCACGCCCCATGAAGATCGACGCCTTCCTGAACAATTCGTTCGGATTCGGCGGCCACAACGCGATCGTCATCGGCAAGCGGTTCGTGGGCTGAGCGGTTCACCGCGGGGCTCCCCCGTCGGTGTGGCATGGGCCATCGGCCATCCCACGATGGCTGATGGCGTGAGTTTGAGATCGGTCGGGCTTGTTTCGCTGGTGCATGGGGTACCAAGAGCGATGGCCTGCGGAGGCTTAGGCGGATCCTCGAGCACTCCGATTCGAGGCCTCTCCGCGCTTTCCCATCGGGCCGGCTCGGGTCAGTCTTCGCGGCATGATTCCTCGATCTTGTCTCTGGGCGTGCCTTTTTCTGGCCTTGAGTTGGGTCCATGCGGCCGATGCCCCGCCGCTCAATGTGGTGCTGATGGTCGTCGATGACCTGGGGGCCCACGACCTGGCCGTCACCGGCAGTCGGTTCCACGAGACGCCCCATCTGGACCGGTTGGCCCGGGAGGGAGTCCGGTTCAACCAAGCCTACTCAGCGTGCACGGTGTGCTCGCCAACACGGGCGGCGCTGATGACCGGCAAGTATCCCGCCCGACTCAAGATCACCGATTGGATTGCCGGCCACGATGCGCCCAAGGCAAAGCTGCGCCCCCCGTCGGACTGGGTGAAGGCGTTGCAGTTGGGCGAGCAGACCCTGGCGGAACGGGCCAAGGCCTCGGGCCATGCCACGGCCCACATTGGCAAATGGCACCTCGGTGGGGAGGGGTTGGGCCCCCTGCAACAGGGTTTTGATGTGAATCTGGGCGGTGACCACCGAGGGCAGCCTCCCTCCTATTTTTCGCCCTATGGATTGCCGCAACTTCCCGACGGTCCCCGCGGAGAATACCTCACCGATCGGGAGGGCCTTGAGGCGGCTGCCTTCATTCGCAAACACCAAGATCGGCCGTTTTTTCTTCAGGTGGCATTTCACTCGGTGCACACACCACTTCAGGCCAAGGCCGAATTGGTTGAAAAATATCGCAAGAAGGCCCGGTCGGTCGGTGGATCCCAGACCAACGCCGTGTATGCCGCGATGCTGGAGAGCCTCGACGGTGCGGTGGGACGCGTGCTGAGCGCCCTCGACGAGGCGGGTCTCGCCGGACGGACCGTGGTTGTTTTCACTTCAGACAATGGTGGGCTCGTATCGGGGCAGAACCCGCCCACCTCCAACGCGCCGTTGCGCTCCGGCAAAGGGTCCCCTTACGAGGGAGGAGTCCGCGTGCCGCTGGTGGTCCGGTGGCCGGGAGTCGCCGTGCCGCAGGGGCAGGTGGAGCAACCGGTGATCTCCATGGATGTCGCCGCCACCGTCGCCGCAGCCTTGTCGTCCACTCCGGTGGAAGGTCTGAACGATGGAGTGAATCTGACACCGCTCTTGAAGGAGCCCTCGGCCCGACTCGGCCGCGAGGTGATCGGCTGGCACTACCCTCATTATCACCCGGGCGGCGCCTCGCCCTACTCGGCGATCCGGGCCGGGGATTGGAAACTCATCCAGTATTATGAGGACGGTCGGCATGAATTGTTCGATCTGGCGAAGGATCCGCGCGAGACCCGCGACCTGTCTGGCGAGCAACCGGCCCGCGTGATGGAGTTGGCACGGCGCTTGGCCGATTGGCAGGGACGCGTTGGGGCCCAGTGGCCCCTGGCCAACCCGGATCATCAGGCACAACCCGTGTCCGCCTCAGCCGATGGGACCGTGTTGCTCCATTCGCGCTCCGCCTCCGTGCACGGGACGGTGCTGAGGTATGAGCCGATGCCTTTCAAAGACACGCTCGGCTGGTGGGCTCGTGCCGAGGATTGGGTCGACTGGAGTTTCGAGGTGAGCCAGGGCGGGTCCTACGAGGTGGAGTTGACTCAAGGTTGTGGGCGAGGGTCCGCGGGCAGTCAGGTGGAGTTGCGGATCGGAGGGCAAGTTATGCCGTGGACCGTGGAAGAGACGGGGCATTTCCAGAATTTCGTCGTCCGCCGATTGGGTCGTGTGTCGCTCACGCCGGGACGCCACACCTTGGAAGTGCGTCCGATTCACAAAGTCGGCGGGGCGGTCATGGATTTGCGCCAAATTCGTCTGGTGCCGACGCGGGCCGAGGCCTTGCCCACGGAGGCTGCCCGGATGGTCCGAGCTGCCTCCCGCATCGTGGTATTGGGAGACAGCATCACCTACGCGGGCGAGTGGGTGGAGTTCTTCGAGGCCGGCTTGCGACAAGTCCAGCGTGACCACCGCCCTGAGATCCTCAACTTGGGATTGCCCAGCGAGACCGCGTCCGGCCTGTCGGAAGAGGGCCATGCCGGCGGTGCTTTTCCCCGACCGGATGTGAACGAACGCTTGGACCGGGTTCTCAACCGGTTAAAGCCCGACTTGATCTTGGCCTGCTATGGGATGAACGACGGAATCTATTTTCCCCTCGATGAATCGCGCTTTTCCAAGTTCCGCGATGGCATGCGGCGATTGCACGAGGTCGCTGCCCACGCAGGGGTTCGGGTTGTCCACATCACCCCGCCGGTGTTTGATTCTCAGCCATTGAAGGGCCGCACCCTGCCCGCGGGCTTGACGGCTTATCCGCAGCCCTTCGAGGGATACGACTCGGTGTTGACGGCTTACTCCCAGTGGTTGGTCGGGCAGCGCACCAACGGTTGGCAGGTGGTGGATGTGCACGGCCCCATGCGCCAGTTCCTGGACTCTCGACGCGCTCAGAATCCCGAGTTCACAGTATCGGGCGATGGGGTCCACGCCAATCGCCAGGGACATTGGCTGATGGCCCGTGAAACCCTTCGAGCGCTGGGTGCTGCCGGGTCGTGGATCGATTCACTCCACCCGGAGGAGTTGGTGGATCTTTCGCGCGGCTCACGCGACGGATGGGCTTTGATCCAGCGCCGTCAGCGCTTGATCAAAGATGCGGCATTGAGCTTCGTTGGGCACCAAAGGCCGGGAATGGCCGCCGGAAAACCTTGGGAGCAGGCTCAATCGGAAGCCCGTGAAATCGGGTTGGAATTGAACCGTTGAGACAGCTGGCCCCGTGGTTGTCAACCTGGGACAAAAAAATTCAAAACCCCGCTTGACCGGATACCTCGTTTTAATCATAACACTTTCAAAAGGACGGGTCTTAAAGAGGGCTCTCCTCCGTCACAACATAACCATTATCTGACTATGATTCAGCGTTCGATTCTTGCTGCTGCAGCAGCTCTCGCCCTCGCAACGTCGTCGGCGTTCGCCGGAACCATCTACTCGACCACCGGAACGACCTCGGAGTTCTACGGTGTGGGAACCAGCCTCGCCAACGGCCACCGCAGCTTTGAATACGGTGACCAAATCACTCTGCCCTCCGAAGGATACACCTTCACTGGGCTGACCTTCGATTACTACTCGGCCTCTCTGGGTGGTTCGATGAACCTGAACATCTACGCCAATGACGGCGCGTTGATCAGCGGCGTTGCCTCCCCGGGCACCAAGCTCTTGTCCGTCCCGAGCATCGGCATTTCTTCGGGCATCAACACGGCGACCTTCGACTACGCCCCCTTTGTGGCTCAGTACGGCGAACTCAAGCTCCCCAAGAACTTCACAGTGACCGTGAGCTTCTCGGGTGCCACCTCGGCAGCCGACAAGGGTTTGCTCATCGGCGGTGCTGAGTCCACGGTTGGTCAGCCCCATCTGAACGTCGGTCAGTCCGGTGCTGATTTCTGGCAGAAGACCGGTCCGGGCGGTGGCGATTGGGCTCTCCGAGCGTTGAATTCGGCCCAGGAGCCGAACTTCAAGCTCACCGTGACC
>CANHYD010000183.1 GCA_947464705.1 Verrucomicrobiota bacterium
AAACACCACGGTGGTTCCCGCTTCGAGATGACGACCAATCAGCGTCGAGGCCTTGATCAAGGGGGTCAGATCCGGGCGATGGTGAGCATCGATGGGGGTGGGCACCGTCACCACCACCAGGCGCGAGCGGCTGATGGCCGAGGGCTCGGTCGTGAACTCGATCGGGTGCCGCCGCAGCTGTTCTTCCGAGAGTTCCAGGGTGCGGTCATGCCCGGCCTGAAGCTCGCGCACTCGCACCGGGTTGATGTCGAATCCGAGGACCCGAAATCGGGAGGCAAAGGCCACCGCCAACGGCAGGCCCACATATCCCAGCCCGATCACACAAATCGACTCACGCCGGTCGGTGAAAGCCTCCAGTGCAGGCAGACAAGGGGTCTGGGGACGCTCAGGATTCATGAAAATGGTGCTCAACCAACAACACTACCACACACGAGGCCTCTCGCGATCGGTAGGCCGTGAACCCGCCCAATTTCAAGGCGCGGGTGTCACAGGCCTTCGATTTGAGGGCTGCCAAGCCCATAAACCAGCACCCCACCGGTTCTCTGAACAGCCTTTTATTGACCTGGGCTCGCGCTGCCCTCAAGGGCACGGGTGCCGCGGACGGCGTCCGCGATGTTGGCCGGCTCCCCAGCAGGAACGGCCGTCCCCTCCTCCTTGTTGAACCGAACGCTCACGATCTTGCTCACCCCCCGTTCCTGCATGGTGACGCCATAGAGCACATCGGCCATGGAGATGGTCCGCTTGTTGTGGGTGATGACCACGAACTGACTGTGATCGAGGAAGCGCTTCAGGACCGCGGTGAATCGATTGATATTCGACTCGTCGAGCGGTGCGTCCAACTCGTCGAGCACGCAGAAGGGCGACGGTTTGACCTGGTAGATCGAGAACAGGAGGGCCACGGCCGTCATGGTCTGCTCACCGCCCGAGAGCAACGAGATGCTCTGAAGCTGCTTGCCCGGCGGACGTGCCACGATGTCGATGCCCGCCTCCAAAACGTCCTCTCCTTCCGTCAGTTTGAGATCGGCGCGACCACCGCCGAACATCTCGGTGAACATGGCCTGGAAGTTGGCGCGGATCTTTTCAAAGGTCTCGACGAAGAGGGTCTTGGTCTCGGTGTTGATCCGGTTGATGACCTCCACCAACTCGGTCTTGGCCTTGATCAGATCGTCGTACTGGGCCTGCAAGAACGTGTAGCGCTGCTCCGATTCCTCATACTCCTCGATCGCCACCAGGTTCACCGGGCCGATGTCGTCCACCTTCCGTTGGAGTGCCTGGATTTGTGCAGCCACGGCGTCCCAATCGGTGGTCAATCCCTGCTGTTCCATGACGTCCAGCGGCACGACTTCAACCTTGGACATTCCGTCGTCGGACGGCTGGATCCGCAGCCCCTCAGGCCGGATGTCTTCCAGAGCCACCTGATACTTTTCCTGAATCCGCGCCCGAAGGTTCTCCAAAGTCAGGGTCTTCTGGGCCAACTCCACTTCCAGTTGCCCCCGTTGGGTCTGGAGCGAGGCCACACGGGCTCGCCGCTCCTTCAATTGTTCTTCGCGGCTGTGGATCTCGCCCTCCTGGAATTTGCGGTCGCCCAACAACTGCTGGACTTGATCGGCCAATACGGCCCGTTCTCCAGCCAGACGCTCAATCTCCCGGCGGCACTGGCCGATGCCGGCCTCGAAGTTGGCGCGGCGATCCTCGAACTGGCCCTGCTCAGTCTGGAGCCGCTCGATGGCTGCGCTCAGTTCGCGGATGCGCGTCTCCAACGGACCGCGCTGCCGTTGGTGGGAAGCCGACAACTGTTCCTCGGTGGCGAAGGCGATCTTGGCGTCATTGAAGACCTGACTCGCGGCATCGCGGCGGTTGCGAAGGTCTTCCAACCCACCGCTCAGTTCGGCCACCAGCGTGGTGGCATAGAGTTCGCGCTGTTCCCATTCGGCCACTTGAGCGGCCAGAGACTCCCGCTTCTGGATATTGCCCGCCTCCTGACTCGCCAGCGCCTCCAGGTCGCGGTCCACCTGGTTCAGGCGGACCTCCAACGAGCGCTTGGCAGCCTGGAGGGCGTTGAACTCCCCCTGCCGGGTGGCCACGGCGACCTCCTGCTGACGGAGTTCCACCCGCACCTGTTCCAGCGACAACTGCAGGGCGGTTTGTTCGGATTGCAGGGCTGCCTGTTTCTCGGTGGCCTCCGCGATGCTTGCCTGCAGCGCCGCGATCTCGGCCTGGAGTTCAGCGATTTGATTCTTGCGGCCCAGGATACTGGCCGGCGCCTTGCCCGAGGCACCTTGAGCGCCACCGGTGAACACCCCCAACCGATTGAGCACCTCGCCCGTGGGCGTGACAAAATCCCAGCCAGCCCAAGCCCCGGCCGCCAAAGTGACGGCGGTGTTCAGGTCGGGCACGATCAGCGTGCGACCGAGCAATCCCGCCACCAACGGCGAAACCGAGGCCTCGACTTCGAGGACGGACATCGCGGCGACCACTCCCTCGGGCAATCCCGTGGTGTTCTCGGATGGAGTCGCTGCCAGAATGGACAGTGCCGCAATGCTCGCGCGCCCCTTCCGATTGGCGGACAAATCGGCCAAGATTTCCGAGGCGGCCGCGGGCTGCTCGGTCAGAACGATTTGCAGGTTGTTGCCCAACGCCGCTTCGACCGCCAGGACGTGGGCATCGGCGACCTTCAAGCGGTCGGCCAACGATCCCAGGACATGCTTGCTCTGCTTGAGCGCGGCGAGGGCACCGGCTCCGAAACCCTCATGCTGGGTGGCCAATTGCTCCAAAACCCCCAGCTTCGAGCGCTTTTCGGCCTGTTGTCGCAGCAACGCGTCGCGTTCCTGGGTCGCCTGAACCATCTCCGACTGAAGAGCCCGGAGGCGCAGCTGGCTCTCCTCCAGGGTCATGCGGGAGGCCTGCACCAGAACCCGTTCGGCCTCGACTTGCTGGGTGAACTCCACGCCCTGCATCTCCAGGCGAACCCGCTCCTCCTCGAACTGGACCTTCTCCGAATTGAGCTTCTCCAAGCGGACCACGTTGCCCTGGAGCTGGAGCGCCAGTTGATTGATCTCGTTGCGGATGCGGCCCAACCCCTGCGACGCCGAAAAGGCCTCGGCTTGGGCTTTGCGCAGGTCCTCCTGACGTACCGACAATTCCCGCTCGACGGCGGACAAGGTGTCCCGCCGAACGGACTGCTCAACGCGCAACCGCTCCACGGCGGCGAGTGAGGCGGCCGACCGCTCACCCAGCGACACGAGCTCGGCCTCGGCGATGGAGCGCCGTTCGGAGAATTGCACCACATCGCTGCCGGCCCGGGCGTTCTGGTCGGCCAACTCGGCCAAACGCTGCTGATTGAAGCCGATCACGCTCTCCTGCCGATCGGTCTCCGCCTTCAATTCCAGACCGCGCTGCTGCTGCTGGGAGATTTGCTGTTCCAACTCCGAAAGCCGTGTGCGGAGTTGGAGAATTTCCTCCTCGAGCCGTAGGACCGTCTCTTGCCCGACCTCGATCTCAAGTTGGGAACGCTCGGCGGTCTGGCGTCGCAGAAGGACTTCCTCGTTGAGCACGTCGAACTGCCGCCGGGCCCATTGCGTTTCCAAATTCTGCAATTCGGACTGGAAGGCCTTGAACCGCCGCGCCTTGCCGGCCTGGCGTTGCAGCGAACCGATTTGGCGTTTCACCTCGCGGATGAGGTCCTCGACGCGCAGGAGGTTCTGCTCGGTGCCCTCGAGCTTGCGCAGGGCCTCGCGCTTCTGCTGCTTGAAGCGCGTGATTCCGGCCGCCTCCTCGAACACCAGGCGCCGATCATCGGGCTTGCTGGAGAGAATCTGGGTGATGTTGCCCTGGGCCATGATCGAGTAACTCGTCTTGCCCATGCCCGTGCCGGCGAAGAGTTGCTGGATGTCCCGAAGCCGGCAGGAGGTCTTGTTGAGGAAGTACTCGCTGCCCCCATCGCGATACACCCGACGGGTGAGGGTCACCTCATTGAACTCCACGGGGATACCGGCCGCCCGCAGCGGATCCGCGTCCACGCCTCCCAGAGTCAACGACACCTCCGCCAGTCCCAGAGGCCGCCGAGTGTCGGTGCCATTGAAGATGACATCGGCCATTTCACCGCCGCGCAGCGCCTTGGCCGACTGCTCACCCAGCACCCAACGGATCGCGTCCGACACGTTGGATTTGCCACAGCCATTGGGGCCGACAATCGCCGTAACTCCCGGTAGGAAGTTGAGGCTGGTCTTGTCGGCAAAGCTCTTGAACCCGAGAACGGTCAGGTTTTTGAGGTACATTGGTAGGCAGACTGGGAAACCCCACCCCGGGGTGGCAAGCGGGAAGCCACAATCCCTAGGGGCAAGTTGTTCACAACCACACAAGATAGAGGGGTCTATTGTGAATAACTGCCTACCGGAACGGCTTGACGGGGAGTGGTTACGGCCTCCTGCCGTTCCAACCACCCCCGCGACCAACAGAATGGGCTAATCTGGGTCGCTTCCTCAGATTCGCCCGGCTATTGAACTGGAAACCGGACTCAAACCTTCAGCGAAGCCATGCCTTGAACCCAGACGGTACGCATGCGGTCGGCGATCTCGCTGGCCCGTGGATCCAGGTCGGTCATGTCTTTCAGGTCGTGGGAGACTTGGGCCACCGCTTCGATCACCTCGGCCACGATTTCCCTAGCGGCTTTTTCGGTGAGCAGGCAGCGCTGACGGGCAAATCGCACCAGGCGCTTTGCGTCGGGCCACCGCTTGGTGCCATCCAACATCAACGCCAGGGTGTCGTTGGGCAGATAGGCTGCGGTGGTGACGATATCGAAGGTCGGGGCCAAGGAAACCCACCCGGTCGCATCGTCATATGCCACCCCGAAATTCTTCCGATGGGCATCCCCGTTGCGCACCGCCACCGAGAGGACCAAGGCTCGAAAGAATTGAGCCAATTCGGTCGCCGTTCCGTCAGGCCCCCGCAACGTCCCGGCCAAGGTGGACGCCAGTTGCTCGTAGCTTCCCACATACTTTTCGCGGGATAGCCGACCGTCCAGAGCGCACCCGTCTTCGAAGGCGAGGTAGGACCCGTCGGGCTTCAAGTCGAAGCGCTCGACGATGAGCAAATGCCCCCCGGAGGCGATTTCAACCGGTGGAACCGATAGGCCAGCACGCCGCGCCGCCTTCAGACACAAGAACTCATTCGAAGCGAGCCCGGGATGCCTGGCCGCATCGAAGGACTTGACGATGTGTGTGGTCCCGCGAGCGGTCAGCCGATCACCGACGGGCAACGGACTGAACTTGCTCGTGCCCAGGGTGCCATCATCGCGGATCAACAACTTGGGTTGAACCCCCGCCACGCCAGAATACCGCGCATACCGGCGCAGCAGATCGGCAAA
>CANHYD010000184.1 GCA_947464705.1 Verrucomicrobiota bacterium
GAGGTCACGCGTCTTGGATCCGGAATGGGCCGGCCATTGAAGGTGGGGGATGTGTTTGAGATCAACGACCGGGAGGCTCGAGTTGTCGGCATCTGCCAAACGGAACGTCACTTCTTCGGCTACCCTTACGTTTTCTCGAGTTATGACCAGGCTCTCCAGTACGCCCCGCGCCAACGGAAAATGCTGTCGATGATCTTGGCGGAGCCGAAACCTGGATTGGACACGGCGGCCGTGGCCCAGCGGATCATGGCCGAGACCGGTCTTCGCGCCTTCACTGTTCCCCAACTGGAGGCGTCCACGCTTCGATGGGTTTGGACCAACACGGGTATTCCCATCTCCTTCTTAACGACCATTGTGCTGGGTTTTGTGGTGGGTGTGGCGGTCTGTGGTCAGACGTTTTATTCCTTTGTCCTCGAGAACTTGCGCAATCTTGGGGCTCTCAAGGCCATGGGCGCCAGCAATGGTCTTTTGGCCGGAATGCTACTGTTCCAGGCCATGATCGTTGGCCTGATCGGCTACGGCATCGGTATTGGCCTGACAGCCCTCTTCGGACTGACGATCGCCCAGAGCGGCCAACCCCCGTTCAAGGCGGATGCGGCGTTCGTAGTCCAATCGCTGGCTGCTGTGTTGGTCATTTGTGCCCTGGCGGCCCTGTTCGGCATCCGGCGCGTGGCCAAGTTGGAGCCCGCCATCGTGTTCCGTGGTTGACCCTCGCCGATGACCACACCGTTTCGCTCTGTGAACCCTGTCTTACCCACCTCCTCTCCGGTCGTTGGCAACCCATCGGGTGGCCTGGCCGTCGGTGCCCGAGGTATCGTCAAGGCCTTTGGGGTGGGTGATGCCCGCACCCTGGCCTTAAAGGGGGCGGATTTCGAAGCGAGCCAAGGGGAGTTGCACCTCATCGTGGGTCCTTCGGGTTGTGGCAAGACCACTCTGCTGAGCGTGTTGGCCGGAACTCTGTTGAGCGATCAGGGTGAGGTGGATCTCTTTGGCACTCGCCTGACCGGACTGTCGGCCTCGGAGGTCACCCGGTTCCGATGCCGGCACATCGGGTTCATCTTCCAGCAGTTCAACCTCATACCGACCTTGTCCTTGGTGGAGAATGTGAGCGTCCCCTTGCTGCTCAATGGAACGGGTCGCCGCGAGGCCGAGGCTCAGGCTGCGGAGCGCTTGCGACAAGTGGGGTTGGCAGGACGGGAGCGCCACTTACCGACCCAGCTTTCCGGTGGGCAGCAACAGCGGGTGGCCATTGCCCGAGCCCTGGTCCATGAACCGCGATTGGTGATTTGCGACGAACCGACCAGCGCGCTGGATTCGCTCACCGGCCATCAGATCATGGATCTTCTCAGCACTGCGGCCAAGGCGCCGGGACGTAGCGTCTTGATTGTCACTCATGATCCCCGCATCTACAGCTATGCCGATCGCATCAGCGTGATGGAAGACGGTCGAGTGACGCATGTCCACGCCGGGGCCTCTCTCTCGTCCTTCATCCATTCGGAAAACCGCTCCTGATTGTCCATGATCCTCTTCAAACGCATTTCATTCTGGCTGGCGCTCTTGGGCGTGGGCGCCGTGGTGGTCCTCCTTCGGGGGCAGAACCTCAAGGTTCCCAATCCGGGGCCGGTCTCCGAGCCGCCTCGCTCCCCCTATGTTCGAACGGTGGCGTCGACCGGCTTGATCGAGGCTTCGCGTGAGAACGTGAAGATTGCCGCGCCCCGAGAGGCGTTGGTGATGCGGGTCTTTGTGAAGGTGGGAGATTCGGTCAAAGAGGGGGCACCGCTCTTCCAGTTGGACGAGCGTGAGGTCCGAGCTCGTGTTCGGGTGCTGGAGGCGCAGGCTCGATCACTCCACTCCCAGATTGCCGTCGAGGAAGCTCAGGTTGCCGATCTGGCCGATCAGTTGAAGCGGTTTGCCCAGTTGGGTCGGGATCAGGTAGCGACCGAAGACGAGGTCAAGCGGCGCGAGTTTTCACTGGGCACGGCGCGAGCTCGGGCGGACGCCGTGCGCGCCGCGGCCACCGCGTCCGAAGAATCGGTGCGTCAGGCCAACACCGATTTGGAGATTCTCACCGTCCGCGCACCTCGGGATGGTCGTTTGCTGCAGGTGAATCTGCGCGAGGGCGAGTATGCTTCCGTTAAGTCCTCATCCGAGCCGTTGATGCTCCTGGGTGATGTGGACACCTATCAGGTCCGGGCTGAAGTGGATGAGCAGGACTCCGTACTCATCAGCGCGGACTATCCGGCCGTCGCCTCCCTCAAGGGGCATTCGGAAATGAAGATGCCCTTGAAGTTTGTCCGCATCGAACCCTACGTGGTACCCAAGCGCAGCCTGACTGGCGACAGTCTCGAGCGTGTGGACACTCGTGTGTTGCAGATCGTCTACGCTTTTGATCGACCCGCGTTTCCCGTTTACGTCGGACAGCAGGTCGATGTGTTCATCCAACGCCCCCAGACTACGGCCCAGTCCACTCCTTGAGTTTTCATGAGATCCCTTGTCCTCGTTTCGCTGTTGCTGGCCATCGGGCTTCCGATCACGGCCTCGATCACCAATGCGGTGCCTTTGCCGTCCGGACCGCTAACCCTTGATCAGGCCCTCGAGTTCGCCTTGGCGCACAACGTGACGCTGCGGAAGGGACGGCAGGATCTGGAGGAGGCCCAGGGGCTTGCCATCCAACAACGCGCGGCCCGCTTGCCCCGTCTGGCCGCCACGGGTGCCTACCAGCAATTGGATGAGGCGCGGATCGAGCGGGTTCAGTTTTCCGCGGCCCAACCCGCAACCCCCTTCCTGAACGACCAGAGCTGGAATGCCAATCTGGTGGTGACACAACCCATTTACGCGGGTGGCAAATACAACTCGATGGCCCGTTCCTCACGGCTCACCCGTGAGGCGGCGCTGGCCTCCTACCAGGCGCTGGTGGCCAATACCCTGCTGGAAGTGCGGACCGCCTACAGCGACGTGCTCCTGGCTGTGGAGCAAATCGTTGTCCAAGAGGCATCCAAGAAACTCTTGGAGCGGGAATTGGAGACGGCCCGTCGCAGCCTCGAGGCCGGGACTGTTCCCAAGTTCAACGTGCTGAGGGCCGAGGTGGAACTGGCCAATGCGCTGCCGCCGCTGATCCGAGCTCGCAATCAGGAGCGGATTTCCCGCAACACCCTCGCACTCTTGCTCGGATGCGACATCCCGGCCGATTCCGGGGTGGATATCCCGCTGCGGACGGCCGATAGCCTCAAGGCTGAGCCCTTCGAGGTTTCGGTGGGGGCGGCCCTCAATGCAGCCTGGGTCCGGCGACCTGAGATCAAGGCGGCGCAGAGCGCCTCCCAATTGCGTCATGAAGAAGTTCTCCAGACGCGCGCCGATTTGCTTCCCTCGCTCTCGGGCACCGCCGGGTACGGCGTGCAGAACCGGAACTTCATCCGGGACCTTGATCGGACGCTGGACGGTTGGACCGTGGGTGTGCAGGCCAATTGGCTGCTCTTCGACTTTGGTCAGACCCAGGCCAAGGTCAACATGGCCAGAGCCCGCGAAGAGCGAGCTCGGCTCGAAGTTGAGGATGTCCGTCGGCGCATCGAATTGGAGGTCCGCACGGCATTTTCCCTGTTCATGGAATCCAAAGAAGTCCTGGTATCTCAGACCCGGGTCATTGAGCAGGCCGAGGAGGCCGTCCGGTTGGTCACGGCTCGGGCCGAAGCGGGCAGCAGCACGCAGTTGGAGGTACTGTCGGCTCAGACCGCCCTCAAGCTATCCCGCACCCAGTACAGTCAGGCGCTGCGCGACTACACCGTCGCCCGGGCGAAATTGGAGCGAGCCATGGGTGAGGGTGTGCGCCTGGTGATCGAAACGGGCGGTCGTTAAGTCCTTTGCGGCGGAGCAGTCCTCGTTGACCGAAAGGGTGCTCCGTTAGCGTGCTACGACTCTCTCCGGGATTGGTTCACCGTCCGGCCCAGGATTCGAGCAGCGGACCGAGTCCCCGATCGGAAGTGCGGGGGCTGACCAATGCCAGCGACAGTCGGGAGGGATTCAGGAAATCCCGGGCGACCCTGCGGATGTCAGCCGGTTGGACGGCCGCGATCCGTGCTCGGGTTTCCTCAGGTGGAATGACCCTGCCGAATCCCAGCACTTGTTCGCCAAGCCACATCATCATCTGCTCAGAACCTTCGAGCGACAGGTCTGCCTGCCCCAGTGCGTAATCCCGTGCCCGCGAGAGTTCTCCCCGTCCGGGAGCCCGATCCACCAAGCGTTGGACTTCTTTGAGGATGAGTTTCAGGGCCTTCTCCAGCTGGGCATCCTCCAAGCCTGCTGAAATCACCAAGTCACCGCAGTCGCTCCAGGAAGTTCCTGTGCTCTGGATGTTGTAGGCCAACCCGTGCTCCTCGCGAATCGTCTGGAACAGCCGTGAACTCATGTTCTCGCCGAGCAAGACGTTGAGTAACCGCAGCGCGTAGCGGCGCTCGTCTTGCCGGGAGGCGGTCCGGAAGCCCAAGGCGATGTGAGTCTGCTCGGTCTTTTTGGAGTGCAGCAGCCAGCGGGGTTTTTCAGGGGTGGCCGGTGCTGGCTCCGCGGGAGGGTTGGCTCCCGGGCGAAATCGTCGGACCCATCGATCCACCTCGGTGAGCAAGTTTGCGTGGGTCAGGTTGCCAGCAGCGGCGATGACAATGGATCCGCTGATGTATCGGCGCTCGAAAAACCCCAACAGGTCTTGGCGACGGAGTCCGCGAACCGAGCGTGCCGAACCGATCACCGGGCGGCCCAGTGGGTGCTCGGGAAACTGGACTTGATTGAGGAGGTCATGGACCAGTTCAGCCGGTTGGTCGCGGTACATGGCCTGTTCCTCCAGAATCACATCCCGTTCCTTGGAAATCTCGGTCGGGGCGAACTTGGATTCGAGGAACATGTCGCAGAGCACGTCGAGCAGTTCCGGCAATCGGGAGGCCACCGCACGGCTGTAGAAGCAGGTGTGTTCCTCGTCGGTGAAAGCATTGAGGTAACCGCCGATTCCCTCGACATCTTGCGAAATTCGCGCGGCCGACCGGCGGCGCGTTCCCTTGAAGAGCATGTGCTCGATGAAGTGAGCCGCCCCGTTCTCTCGGGCCGTCTCGTGTCGCCCTCCCGTATTGACCCAGATGCCCACCGACACGCTGGCCAAGTGCGGCAGGGTGGCGGTCACGACGCGCAGGCCACCGGGGAGTTCTGAAAGTCCATACATCAGTTGGCAGGAAGTTGAGTCGATGAGGCGGCAATCGCAACCGGGAAGCACCTGTCCCTCGGTCCACACTTCGGGACCTCCGGGTCGGGTGGCGAGGACCTGCCGTCGGGTTCAGGGCGCCAGATGTAGCCAGGCCATGCCCCACTGGATCCACAGCGGA
>CANHYD010000185.1 GCA_947464705.1 Verrucomicrobiota bacterium
CGCCAACCCCTGCCCCACCGGCACCCGATAATCCAACTCATTGTGGATGATCAAATTCGGCGTCCGAAACCGGGCCGCAAACCGATCCGGCGAATCCCGATCGAACCCCCGCGTCTTCCACGGAACCCCATGCTCCCACTCATCGAACCACAACTCATCCGTCGACCCGTACATCGAGTGGAACTCGAACACACCACAGTGCGTCACCAACGTCTTGAACCGATCCGTATGCCCCTGAAACCAGTTCATCATGTAACCACCATAACTGGCCCCCGCCGAGGCCATACGCTTCCGATCGACCCACGGCTGCCGCTCACACCAATCCAACGCCGCCATCAAGTCCCCGAAAACCTTGCCACCCCAATCCCGCGAAATGTCATCCGTGAACTTCTGTCCGAACCCCGTTGACCCCCGCGGATTCGGCATCGCCAACACCCAACCCTGCGCCGCCCACAACTGCGGATTCCAACGATACGACCACCCATCCAAGAACGCCCCCTGAGGCCCCCCGTGCACCCAGAACACCAGCGGATACCGTTTGGTCGCATCGAACCCCGGCGGCTTCAAGATCCACATCTGAACCGGCACCCCACCCACCCCCTTCACCGTCACCGACTCCGGCACCGGCAAATTCCAATCCGCCCGCCGCTCCGCATTCGGATCCCACAACGTAACCACCCGACCCGAAGCTACCTCCACCGATTTCAGCACCGCCGGCCAATCCATCCGCGCCTCCAAGAACACCACCGAAGCCCCCTCCGCACTGAACACCGCATCACTCGCCGAACCCGTCGTAGTCAGCGCACGCGGCGCAGAGACCCCATCCAAGTTTGCCTCCCACAGCAGCTTGCGCCCTTGCGACTCCGCCTCGACCACCAACCGCCCCTCCTTCGACCAGGTGATCGCCTCCACCGAATGGTCCCAATCCTTGCTCAAACTGCGCATCTGCCCCGTCTTCAAATCCCGGAGTATTAACTGCCAACGATCCGCCTCGAAACCCGCCCGAGCCTGAGCCCGATACGCCAGCCAGCGGCCGTCCGGCGAACAATGCGGACACCCATCGGCGGCCGGTTGCGTGGTCAGCCCCGTCCGTTGGGAACCATCCACCGACACCGACACCAGATTGTGATCCGTGGACCAAGACTCCTCACGCACCCGAGCCGGCGAAGGCGTGTGCACCAGAGACTTTGAATCCGCGGCCCAGTCAAACTCATCGCCCGACGCAAAAGTGCTCGACCAAGGCACCGCATCCTGGGGTCCCGGAGAGAGATCCACCGGCTCCCCCACGGCCGCCCCCTGTGACACCGACACCACAAAGAGGTGGTTGCGCCGCCCATCGTTCATCGCATCCCACTTGCGCACGGGTAGCGCGTCATAAACCCGAGCGCGGACCTTGCCCTTCTCCAACCCCTGGATCCGTTCCCGATTGAGACGCTCGGATTCCGCCGAAGGCTTCCCGGAGAACTCCGGATACACCGACGACAAGAAGGCGATCCGAGAACCATCCGGCGACCAAATCGGAGCACTGGCACCGGTGGAAAGACGCGTCAACACCCGAGCCTCGCCGCCATCCACCGGCTGGATCCAGACCTGGAACTCCCCGTCGCGATTGGACTCGAAGACCACCCACCGCCCATCCGGCGACCACCGGGGGTGACGGTCCTGCTTGGGCGAAGCGGCGAACTTCCGAGGTGTTCCGCCAGAGACCGGCACCAGCCAGACATCGCTGTCGGTGCGGTTTTCAGCCAGATCGGGCGTGCTCAGCACGCAAGCGATCCATCGGCCATCCGGGGACGGCTGCGGATCGCTCAAGCGCCGAAGCGACGACAAATCCTCGAATACCAACGGGCGCGAACCCTCCACAGAAACCGACACCCCAAAAGCCAGCCCGGCCCATATCGTTCGAAACAGTGCCCGAAACATCATCCCTCCAGTGAACCGCACCCCACGCTCCGAGGCAAACCGAGCCCGGAACCCTTCGGACAGTCTTTGTCTCTAGGTAGGGTGAATTCTGGGGCCCACCGAGGGATTTGGGTTTTACACCGCGAAGGTCCGCCTAGACTGATCCCCCGGCCCGATTCCGCTCACCGCCATGCCCTCCGACACCAAGCTCATCGAACTGCGCCAATTCTTGGCCGAACGCCTGCCACAGGCCCGGCTGGGCGTGGCACCGGCACGAGCGGTCCCAGAGACGGTGCCCACGGGCATCGAGTCGATCGACCAGGGCCTGGGAGGCGGCTTGCCGCGGGGAGCCTTCACCGAACTGGTTGCTCCCGGGGAAGGCTCCGGCAGCGCCCAGTTCATCCATACCCTGCTGCGCCACACCGCCTCGGCCGGGCGTTTCCTCACCCTGGTCGATGGCGCCGACAGCCTGGACATCGACGCCCTCGAACCGGAAGCCCTGGCCCACTTGCTCTGGGTGCGGTGCCGGAGCACCACCGAAGCACTGCAAACCACCGACCTCCTGCTGCGCGACCGGAACATCGCCCTGGTGGTCCTGGACCTGAAACTCAACCCAGCCCACGAACTGCGGCGCATCCCGGGCACCCTCTGGTACCGATTCAGCCGACTGATGGAACAGCAAGGTGCGACCGTCCTGGTTGTGACCCCTCAACCCTTGGTGGCCGGAGCCGCGGCCCGCATCATTTCCCGGACCCGACTCGACCATCGGGATCTCGACCGCAGACCAGACACCCTGGACCTTCGGTTTGAGACCGAACGGCGTCACATCCTCGAAGCGAGCGCCCAGCAGAGCGCCTGAAAGCCTGCCCCTCGAGCCTTGCTCCAGCGCCATGTTCGCCGTCATCCACCTCCCCCAGTTCGCGCTCCAAGCCGCGCTGCGATTGTCACCGGAACTCTGGGGAAAACCCGTGGCCCTGGTGGACCCGGCGCGCACCACCCCGGTTGTCCTGGAAACAACCCTTCCGGCACGAGACGCAGGCGTGGAACGGGGACAGACTGCCACCCAGGCGCTGGCGCGATGCACCGATATCCTTGTCCGGCACCGTGCCCCCACACGGGAGTCGGCCACCACCGACGTCCTACTCCAGTGTGCCTACGGCTTTTCTCCGCACCTCGAATCCACCGCCCCGGGCCTGTGCACCTTGGACTTGCGGGGATTGAGCCGGCTGCAGCCTCCCCAACCGGACGTGCTCCGAACCTGGGCTCAAGAACTGCGTTCGAGCCTGACGACCCAGGGACTCCACGCCCACATCGGCATCGCTGCGACCCCCAACCTGGCCCGTCACGGCGCCCAGTCGGGAGAGGCTGTGTGCATCGTCACCGACGCCGCCGGATTCATCGCATCCCTGCCACTGGCCGCACTGGAACCCTCCAGCGACACCGCCCGAATCCTCGCTGGCTGGGGCCTGCACACCGTGGGCGAACTGCTGGCCCTGGATCCCAGCGCATTGACCGACCGCCTGGGACTGGAAGCCCTGGGACTCCTCGCTGCGGCCTCCACACGGAACACCCGCCCCCTGAACACCATCCGTCCCCCGGAAGTCTGGACCGAATCCTGGGATTTCGAGGAACCCATCGAGACGCTCGAGCCCCTGCTCTTCCTGCTGCGCCGCTTCACCGACAACCTGTGCGCGCGGCTCGCACTGGCAGGTCGCGCGGCCGAACGCGTCGACCTGTCGTTGCGCCTCGAATCGGGGAACCGACTCGAACGCCAGCTCAACGTCCCGGAGCCCACCCGCGATGCGGCCGTGCTTCAGCGGCTGCTGGCGACGCATCTCGACACCGTCCGCAGCGAAAGCGCGGTCATCGGCCTGCGACTCACCCTGGAGACCACCGTGCCGGTCCAGCGGCAGTTCGGTCTGTTCGAGACCACCCTCAAAGACCCGCGCCAGTTCCAGGAAACCCTCGGACGCATCGCCGCCATTCTTGGTTCGGATCGGGTGGGCACACCGTTGAGACTCCAACAGCACGGGATCGACGCCTTCCGCTTGGTCCCTCCCGATTTTGAAGGAGTCCCCGCCCTGTCCCAATCGCGCCCTGCCCTCCAGGCTCCCGGCCTGCGACGGCTTCGACCCGCGCCTGTGGCCACCGTCGAATCGGTCGATGGACGTCCCGCTTCCATCCACTGCGCCATCGCCCAAGGCCGCCTGGTAGTGACCTTGGGCCCTTGGCGCGCCTCCGGACGCTGGTGGGAGAACGGCACCTGGCACCGCGAAGAATGGGATGCCACAACCCTGCGCGGACAAGTCTTGCGGCTGGTCCGTCAGCCCGACGGGTGGACGGTCGATGCCCTGCTCGACTGAACCCGTCGATCGATGGCCGCCACCGCCTCCAGTCCCGCCTACGTCGAACTGCACACCCGCAGCGCCTTCAGCTTCCTGCGAGGGGCCTCATTGCCCGAAGAGTTGGCCCGCACCGCCGCCAACCTGGGACTGCCAGCACTGGCGGTGTGCGATCGCATGGGGCTCTACGGCGCGCCGCGCGTTTTCGACACCGCCCGCGAACAAGGCATCCGCCCCATCATCGGCGCCGAATTGGCCATGGACGACGGCTCGATCTTCCCGGTGCTGGTGCGCTCCCGCGAAGGCTACCGCAACCTGTGCCGACTGCTCTCCCAAGCCCACCTCCGGGCCGCCAAGAACGAAGCCACGGTCCGCTGGGAAGAACTGCCGGAATTCGCCTCAGGCCTCGTCGCGCTCAGCGGCGATCGGGAGGGTCCGGCCCTGCGAGCCATCCGCGGAGGCCACGATGCCAATGCAGCCCTGCGCCGACTCATCCAGACCTTCGGTAGCGACCAAGTCTACGTCGAGATCCAGCGTCAACGCCTCCGGGGTGAATCCCGCTGGAATCAGGCCCTCCAAGACCTAGCCGCCGCGCACCGTATCCCGCTGTTGGCTACGGGCGGTGTCTGCCAAGCCACCCCCGAAGGCCGAGAGGTATTGGATGTCTTCGCCTGCCTGCGCCACCACACGCACCTCGACGCCGCGGGAACCCATCTCAGCGTCAACGACGAGGCGCACCTCAAGCCCGCCGCCGCCATGGCCCGGCTTTTCAGCGATCTGCCGAAGGCGGTGACCGAGACCGTGCGACTGGCCGAGCGGTTGGAGTTCACCCTGGAAAACCTGGGCTACGAGTTCCCGCGCTACCCGGTGGGTCCCGGCGAGACCATGGAAGGCGTGCTGCGCGAGTGGACCTTCCGCGGCGCGCGGATCCGCTACGGCGGCGAGATTCCGGAGAAGGTGCTTCGGTTGCTGGAAAAAGAACTCTCCCTCATCGGACGCCTCGGCTTCTCCGGCTACTTCCTCATCGTCGCCGACATCATCCGCTTCTGTCGGAACGAGGGCATCTTGGCGCAGGGACGCGGGAGTGCCGCCAACAGCGCCGCCTGCTTTTGCC
>CANHYD010000186.1 GCA_947464705.1 Verrucomicrobiota bacterium
GAAAACTCAGCCTTGCCCGCGCATCTCCGAGGTAGGGCGATTTCTCCGAAAGCGCCACGTCTGCGGCGCCGGACCGCTCGGAGATCGGTCCCTACCCCAGAGGCTCTTTGGGCGACATCCGGGATCGTACCACAGCCTTAGCCAGGACGATCCAATTGACTCGATTTGGCTCAGGCCCGAGCCGGACGCAACGCCGAGGCCGGCGCCACCTCGAGGTGCGAAGCGAAGTCGGCCGGAAACGGCTGCGACTTGAGTGCCCCCCCGGCTCCACGCCCCACGCAGACCACCGTCACATGCCCCACGGCCACCTCCTCGGCCGGCCCCGGCTCAATACGCCAGAAACGGATCTGGTAGGTCACGGTCTTCTCGCGTTTCTCCTTCACCAGAAGGTGCATCTCGATCAGGTCCTCGAAGCGCAGCGGCTTGAGGTAATCACAATCGGCATGCACCCGCGGCAAGCCCAGCGGCTCGGCCGCCCCCCGTAAAATGACCGACTGACCGAACGACCGGTAGAAGGCCCCTTCCACCGTCTCCATGTAGCGGAAGAAGTTGGAGAAGTGGACAATGCCAGCGAGGTCGGTTTCGTTGAACTCGACACGGCGGGTCGCTCGGAATTCGAAGAAGGGCATGAGGGCTATCAGGAGTTTTGCAGAGAACCGCAGATCAGAGACGGGTCGACGACGCGGGACTTCGAGAATGGGCCAAGAGGGATTGAGTCTCGGTCAGAACCTCGCGGGCCATGGCAGCATCGCTGAACCGTTCGGCCACCGCCTGCCGGCCACACTCGCCCAGACGCCGCAGTTCCGCGGGATCCGCCAGCACCTCGGCGAGGGTCGCCGCCAAATCACTGGAAGTGTTGGCGGAGCACAGACGCCCCCCGCCCGTCGCCTCAATGATCTCTCGGAAGCCGCAGACATCGGGTTGGACCACGGGCGTGCCGGCCGCGAGGGCCTCGACGACAAAGAGCCCGAAGGCCTCGCTGAATCGGGACGGCACCGAGAGCACATCCACCGAGGCCAGAAAGCTCAACTTTTCGTCCCGGGAAAGGTTGGGGTGGAACGAGGCCGCCTCGGCCAATCCGGCCTCGGCCAGACGTCGGCTCAACATCGCAACAAAAGCCTCGTCGCCCGGTCCACACCCGCCGCCGACCTTCAGCCGCAGTGTTGAAAACCGCTGCTGCCCTCGCAGCGCGATGAAGGCCTCGACCACAGTGTCCAGACCCTTCTCCGGGCACATCCGCGCAAAGAATCCCAACGTGGGTGTTGGGCCTCGGAATCCGTGATCCGGCCGATGGGGGAGATCCCGGTAGCCTTCGAGAGAAATCCCGCTCTTGGCCACCCGAACACGGTCTGCCGGCAAGCCCAGTCGGTGGATCATGCGATCCGCGAAATAACGAGTCGGAGCGATCCAACCATCCAGCTCCCGCCCCCGCTCCGCCATCAGCCTCCAGGATTCACTCCGGAAGGGTTCCGGCAGCGAATCGAGGAAGGACTCTTCGCTCTGCAGAAAGCTGATCACCTTCGTTCCCAACCCCGATCGCAATCGGCGGGCAAATCCCAAGAGCAGCGCATTGGACAAAAAGACCGCGTCCGGCTGCGGCAACCCGGACATCCAAGCCACCATGTCCTCCAACTCGCGGATCTGAGAACCCTCCTCGCCGCGCAGCATCGACACCGTCAGCTCGCCCACATCCTGAGGCCGCGTCTTGGCGGCCTTTCCGGCGGCCCATTTCAGCAACCAAGGCGCGTCAAAGGCCCGACGCATCCAGGCCGGAGAGCGCCGGTACCAAGCCATCTTCTGGGACAAGAAAACATTGATCCCCCCGAAGAACGTCGGCGTGGTACCCACCGTGGGGGCCTCGTCCAGCGTCATCGGCAGATACAGCGGCACCATCACCGTGTCATGCCCCTGCCGGCGCAGCTCCGCCACCAGAGCATTGTCGCGGAAACAGTTCCCGCAGTACATGCCCCCGGCCCCCGGAGTGATCTGGATGAGGTTCACGTGTTGGAGGACTCCTAACCTTGAGCCCCGTCGGTGTCGAGACAGGGAAGGAGAATTGGCAATTGAAAGCTGGAACCTCGTGGCCCCACTCCTGCACCACGCATCGCGCTCTGCCTGCTGACAATCGCCCCCGGATCTGCCACCGTGCCCCATCCGATGAACATCAAGAAGGCTCTGATCACCGCCGCCGGGCGAAACCAGCGCACGCTGCCGTTGCAGACTCTGGTGGGCCAGGACGGCGTCTCCCGCAGCGCCCTGGGCGTGGTGATTGAAGAGGCGCTCTCGGCCGGCATCGAAGAAATCGCCGTCGTCATCCACCCGGGCGACCAAGCCGCCTACACCGAGGCCGCCGGAGCCCATGGGCGCAGACTTCGCTTCATCGAACAGACCGAACCCCGAGGCTACGGCCATGCCGTGGCATGCGGTCGGCCCTTCACCCAGGAAGAACCCTTCCTCCTGCTGGTCGGAGACCACGTCTATGTCAGCGCCACGGCTGTCAGTTGCGCCCGTCAATTGGTGGAAACCGCCATCAACGAACGCTCCGCCGTCTCCGCCGTCCAAGCAACGCACGAGAGCAAACTTCCCTACTTCGGAGCGATTGGCGGCCGTCGAGTGACAGGAAGGGATGCCTTGTACGAGATCGCCGAGGTCCTCGAAAAACCGACTCCCACCCTGGCCGAACAGCGTCTGGTCATCCCGGGCTTGCGTGCGGCCCACTACCTCTGCTTTTTCGGGATGCACGTCTTGACCCCTTCCTTGATGGACCTGCTCGAACGTCAAGTGAGTGACACCACCGGGTCGGTCAACCTCTCCACCGCCCTCTCTGCGCTCGCCCGGAAAGAGCGGTATCTGGCCTTCGAGACCGCCGGACGCCGCTACGACATGGGCGCCAAGCACGGCTTCCTGACCGCTCAATTGGCTCTCAGCCTCGCAGGCCGCGACCGCGAAGAAGTACTGGCCGGCCTGGTCGAGTTGCTGGCGCAGCGTTGCCGCTAAGCCAACGATTCCGTGGGATCGGTCGTGCTGGCTGCGCCATCATTTTCCTCCCAACTGCATCGTTGGCTAAGAACCTGCGTCAAAACCGGCGCAGTCACAGATCGCTCTCCTACTCAGGGGCCCTACTCCAGCGCCACCCCAGCCACCGGGCGCCCGCGGGGCCGGGTCGGAGCGAGCATTGGAGGCGAACACCCTTTATTCCCCAGCGCGCAGCGCGAAAGCCCTTCCTCCCCAGAGCCTCCCTGCGAGCGCAGGCCCGACCCCGCAAAGCCCCACCAGGCACACAACCCCAGCGCCAGACCGACAGACACAACCCTCACAACGCCCCCCCAAAAGATGAGCCCCTGAAAAAGCATAACGGCGGCCAAAAATGGCCGCCGTTGTCGTTCAATTCTCAAGCACGTCCCCTAGAGCGGGACCGCTCCGAATCAGGCCTTCACCTCGGACGGAGACGGAGTGGCCACTTCTTCCACCTGGGCACTCAGCTCCACGAAGTCGAGCACCTTGCCGATGATGATTTCCTGCGCCAACTCCTGGAACGCGTTCCGCTCCTGCAGCGTCTTGGCCATCTTCTCCGGAGAAGTCTTATTCTGTTCGGCCAAAGCAATGATCCGCTGGGTCATCTCCTTCTGCTCAGCCTTGATGCTCTCCTTCTCGGCAATACGGCCCAGAATGAACGACGCCTTCACCCGGTCCTTGGCGCTGGCAGCGGCACTGGCGAAAATCTCGTCCTTGCGCTCCTCGATGATCTCCTTGGCAACACCCCGCTGCTGGTTCTCATTGACGATGTTGTACACCACGTTGCGCGTCTCGTTGGCGACCACACTCTCCGGCAAGTCGAAACTCACGGAGTCCAACAGACCCTTGAGCAACTGATCACGCAGCGCCTTACGGCCGCGGAACTCCAGCTCGTTCTTCAAATCCTGACGGATGCCCTCGGTCAGCTTGGTCAGGTCCTCGGCACCGAAGCCCTTGGCGAACTCGTCATTCACCACCGGCAGCACCTTTTCCTTCACACCCACGACCTCGAGCTCATAAACCACGCTCTTGCCAGAAAGTCCGGCGATCACGAAATCGGCCGGCAGGGTCAGGGGCACCGTGCGCTTGTCGCCGACGCTCGCACCCACCAACGGAGTGGTGAAACCGGGGATGAAGGACTCATCCTTCACTTGAACCCAGAAATTCTGCTTCTCCGTGAGGCCACGGGCCGTCGGAAACTCCTCGGTCAGGGGCTTGCCATCGAGCGTGCCCTTGTAGTTCACCACGGCGATGTCGTCGGTCTGGATAGCCCGGGCGACATCGTTGTAGCGGACCTGCTGCTCGCGCAGGATGTTCATGGCGCGCTCCACGTCGGACTCGGTGGGCTGGGCCACCGGACGCTGAGCCTTGAGACCCTTGTATTCCGGCACCTCGAACTCCGGAGCGTGCTCCAGCGTCGCCGTGTAGGAGAACGGCAATCCACGACCAAACGCCAACTCCTCGACATCGAGAGTGGCGAGGATACGCAGCTTTTCCTGACCCGACGCAGCGGCGTAGGAGTCATTGAAGAGCTTCTTGCGAACCTCATCGTTGATCTGACTCTCGTACGACTTGACGATCAGGTGCTTGGGAGCCTTGCCGGGCCGAAAACCGGGCAACTGGGCCTGCTTTTGAAAGCTGGCGGTCACGGTGTCAAAGGCGGCGTTGACCTGCTCGACGGGCACCTCGATGCGGAGGAGCTTCTTGCACGGACCCAGATTCTCGACGGAAACGTTCATGTGCTTCTTGCTGCGATAGGGATGACGCCGGGACGCAGAGTCGCATTCCGGCAAAGAGGCGGGACACTACGAATCGCCGGACAAGCCGGTCAAGCGCCCGTTCCATGTCCCGGAGTCACAGGTTCGCAGGGAAATACCCCAGCGATGGGCACCCTGGCCTCCAAAACCCTCCGCAGGAACTGTCCCGCACTCGCAGGAAGGCGCCAAAAGATGGGTCAATCACCCTGCATCCAAAAGGCTTCGGATTTCGAGTTTCAGTGCTCCCCTCGGCGGGTATCCACGAATCCTCGGAACCGGGCCCGGTGACGTTTCCGGAAAGACAACAGGGCCTGCGACGGGGCCTGCATTGACTCGCGGAGCTCCGCCTGTTACCGCCTTCGATACTCCCATGAATTCACTACCCCCAACCACCCTCTCCGGTCTCAACCGTCGCCGCTTCCTCCGCCAAAGCGCCGCTGCCACCGCCGCTGCGTTCGCCTTCCCCTACGTGGGATCGGTGCTGGGCGCCAATGACCGGATCCAGATCGGTTGCATTGGCGTGGGTGGCAAGGGGTCTAGCGACACCGACGACGCGGCACGTTGTGGCGGCACCATTGTCGGC
>CANHYD010000187.1 GCA_947464705.1 Verrucomicrobiota bacterium
CCTTGCCGGAGTAATTGCCGCCGCGCACGTGCTTGATCCAGGCATCCAAGTCGGCCTTGAACTTCGGCAACCCCTCGGCCCCCTTGAAAGACTCGTTGTAGCCGAAGAAGGCGATGATCACATCGGACTTAACCCGGGTCAGCCAGTCGTCCGGAGAACCAAAGTTTTCCGACCGATGGCGATTGGCCACCTCATCGCCCGCGGCGGCCAGATTGCGGAACACCAGTCGATGATCGGGAAAACGGTCATGGACCAGCGTCTCGAAATAACCGGTGTGCTGCATCCGATCCGCAATGCCACCACCGACAATCGCCACGTGGTCGCCGGGTTGGAGTTGGAGCAGGGTTTGGGCGCTGACCGCCAGGGATAGGGCCACTGATAACAGGGCCAGTCGTATGGATCTCATAGGGTTCTGAATGCAGCCCTGGAGGAACCGACCCATCGGCCCTCCTAGACTACGCGCTCGGTGGATCTCCGAGCATAGGAACACGAAGACCGACATCGCGACCAAAAATTCACTCGCCGGTAAACCTTTTGCCGAAAACCCAGCCCTCCCTGTCCGACAATCGGGTGACGATCCGATGCTACAGGACAAAACGCTTCCGGAACGGAGCTGAGTTTGGAACTCTCGCTGGCGTTCATCATGAAAAACCTGATCCCAACTCCTCTTTGGGGCATCGCCACCGCGTGCCTCACTGCCCTGCCATCATCGGCATGGGCCTCCGACTACGCGAAAGCGATCCTGTCTGACGATCCCGCTGCCTACTATCGGCTGGGCGACAGCACCGTCCGCGGCACCAACAACCTGAACTCCGGCCTCGCGACCGGTATCGTCGCCTCCCAAAATCTGGGTCGGGTGCACACCATGCCCGGTGCCATCGCCGGTGATGCCGGACGAGCCGCCTTCTTCGATTTTACCTCCCGCACCGAGATTCCCTGGAACGCCGCTCTGAACCCCAAGAACGACAAACCGTTCACCCTCGAGGCGTGGTTTTACCCGACCAGCGACCAGACCGCGACCGGCCAATGCCCCATCAACAACCGTTTTGCCTATTCCGGCGCTGACCGACAAGGGTGGGTGTTCTTCCAGCGCAAGCCCAACGCCGATTACACCGGCGGCGAAGGGGTTGGCTGGAACTTCCGCATGTTCCGCGGGGCCGGCAGCAGCTCCGGCCTCGATATTCTCAGCGGTGTGCCCTACGCGCTCGGCAAGTGGACTCACGTCGTGGTGGTGTATGATCCGAAGTCTGTGGTCGATGCCACCGTCACCATGTACATCGATGGCAAAGAGGCCGTCACCAAGGCTTGGACCGGCGGCAGCGACGGCACCCAACCCGGCTACGTGGCCAACACCAACGACCACGATCCGGCCGTCGCCACCTTCGGCGAGGCGGCCCTGGCCATCGGCAACTACAACAACACCGCGGGGACCAGCCTGAACCCGTACTTCGGCGGCGTGGATGAATTCGCCTTCTACCAGGCCAAGCTGAGCGCGGAGCAGATCCTCGCCCACTATCAGAACGCCACCAATGCCAACCGGACGGTCTCCTACTCGAGCCTCGTCCAGGCCGACAAACCCGCCGTTTACCTGCATCTCGACGAAGAGGCCCCGGGCCCTGACATCGCGGTGAACTACGGCGAGACCCGCTCCATCGGCCACGGCAGCCACACCTCCGACGTGCGGCATCCCGCTCCGGGAGCCATCTCAGCCGGCGGCAGCGACGGCTCAGTAGCCTACCACAACCGCAACGGCAACTCGACCACCACCCTGCCCTGGACCGCGGCCAATAATCCCGGTGCCGACAAACCCCTCTCCGTGGAGTTCTGGGCTCGTCCGATGAGGGACCAGCAAGGCGGTCAGTGCCCGGTCAACAACCGCTTCGTCGGTGGGACCGGCCGAACCGGCTGGGTCCTTTTCCAGCGCAACCCCAACACCACCTACCCGGCCTCGGAAGGGCACGGTTGGAGCTTCCGCATGTTCCGCGGCGCGGGCGGCAGCGGTGCCGACGTGAACACCGACACCGATTACCGCATCGGAGAATGGCAACACCTGGCCTTCACCTGGGAACCGGTCACCGACAACGGCGATCCGGGCAGCAATGGCAACAACCAGTGGGAGGGCATCCTCACGGCCTACGTCAACGGTGTGGCTGTGAACACCAACAGCTCGGCCTTGTACGCGGCCAACCTGGAGACCCCGGAAGACGGCAGCACCGCGGCCGATCTGGGCATCGGCGCCTACAACGCCAAGTCAGGGCTGGGCAACAATCCCTTCGAGGGCAACGTCGATGAATTCGCCATCTACAGCGACTACCTGCTGAAGCCCGAGCAAGTGCTGGCCCACTATCAGGCGGGCACCAACGCCCATCCGGCCGTCCCGTACGAGAACCTGGTCATCACCGCCCCCTTCACGGGCCCCGAGCGCAAAGGCCCGGCCACCTACCTCCGCTTCAACGAAGGCGCCGTATCGCCGCTGGCCAACGCAGGCAGCCTCGAAGCCGATGCCGAGGGGCACGGCGTTCTTGCCAAGACTTCGGCCACTGGCCCTCGCCCGCCCGCCTTCAAGGGCTTCGAAGCCGACAACCGCGCCCTCGACCTCACCTCGGCCAAGGCCTTCGGAGCCCTCGATGATCTGGGCGGCCTGAAACTCACCGACCGGGTCACCTTCAGCGCCTGGATCCAACCGGGAACACTCACGGCCGAAACCAGCCCGGCGCGCATCGTGGCCCGGGGTCCCGAAACCGCGAGTTCCTTCGTGGCCCAGATCTTTGACCAGGCCAAAGAGATCACCGCACTCAACACCAACACCACCGAAGTGTCCCTGCGCATCGAATCGATCAACGGCGCGCTCAACTACTCCTTCGGATCCAGCGAGTACAAAGGCGCTCCCGACCTGACGGTCGAACGGGCCCTCGCCCCGGTTCCCGCCGCTGACCTCACGGCCGGCCAGTGGGTGCAGTTGAGCGGCGTGTACGATGGCACCCACTGGCGCCTGTACCGCAATGGCACCGAAATCGCCGCCGCCGCCGGAACCGGCAAGGCCATCGCCGCCACCGGCGCCGACTGGGCCATCGGTTCCACCGGCAACGGTTGGGACGGAGCCTTCACCGGAGCCATCGACGAAGTGGCTGTCTATCCGAAAGCCCTTTCGGCCGCACAAATCCAGAAGCACTACACCATCGCGGTGAATGGCGGATCCAGCGAACCGGCTAAAGTCTCCATCAGCCTGAGCGGCGCCGACGCCACACTGACCTGGTCCGGCGGAGCCCTCCAGCAGTCCGACAGCCTCAACGGCACCTACACCGAAGTCACCGGAGCCGTCTCCCCCCTCAAGGTCACCCCCACCGGGTCGGCCAAGTTCTACCGCGTCCGCTAAAACACACACCCTCGGGACGATCCGGTGCACCCGGTCGATCCCGTGACCCCAAGGGCCGATTTCCGAAAGGAAGTCGGCCCTTTTTCCTGAACCACATCGTCCGGCCACCCGTTCGACACTCTGTTCGTATGGCCTCGGCCAATTCACTCCACACGGAATGGATCCGCCTGAGGCCAATTGTCCGGATTCGCATAGGGCTGCACCGGGCCCGGCGTCGAGCGCCCGTTGACCCAGATCTGGTGCATCTTCCGAGTCATCGCTCGAACCACCTTGGCTTCAGTGGCCATCCGATTTGTCCGCTCCGCCACATCGCGACCCAAGTGATACAGCTGAAGTTTCGGCAATCGGGCCGCCTCCTTGCTTCCGGGTTTTGGATCGCTCCACCCGCCGCTATCCGGAGTGAAGAGCAGCTTCCAAGGTCCTTGGCGCAAAGCAAAGAAACCGCCATTCGAATGATGCACCAAGGACTCGCGGCCTGCCCGAGCCCGATCCCCTCGACGCAACTGGGGCAAAAAACTCACACTATCCTCGGCCGCACCCGACGGCAGGCGCTGTCCCAGAATATCAGCCAACGTCGCCAACACATCCAACTGGCCCACCAAACGCGAACACGTCGATCCGGCCGGCACCTCAGCGGGCCATCGGACCAAGAAAGGCACCCGATGACCTCCCTCGAACAAGTCGGCCTTGTGACCGCGGAAACCGGCACTCGGATCATGCCCAAAAGCCCGCAACTCGCCCAGATTGGCCGCCGGCGAACAGCCATTGTCCGCCGTGAAAATCACCAACGTATCCCGAGAAATCCCGTGCGCATCGAGCGCATTGAGAATGTCGCCCACCGTCGCATCCACCTGCACCACGAAATCCCCGTACGGATTGGTTCGCGTCCGCCCCGCGAATTCTGCAGTGGGAACGGTCGGTGTGTGGGGAGACGCTAGGGCCAAGTAGAGGAAAAACGGCGTACCATCCACCGCCCGAGCGCGTGCCCGCGACTCGATCCAAGACAACGCCTCCTGCCGAAACCGAGGATGCACCGCCTCATGCCGGAAATCAGGCCCGATCACCCCCGCCCGCCACATCTTCGGACCCGGACTCGCCGCAACCCTATCACGAGGCACCGTCGTCGATCGATCCTGACTCAAGTACACGAACGGAGGCATATCCAAAGAAGCACTGATCCCCAGAAACCGATCAAACCCCTGAGAGATCGGCCCACCGCCGAAGGATTGGGCAAAATCCACATCCTCCAATTTGGGACCCGTGCGCACCCAATCCACACCCAAGTGCCACTTCCCCACCATGCCGGTCGCATACCCCTGCCCCTTCAAAAAACCCGCCACCGTCAACCGCCCCGGCTCGATCAAGCTGGGATCATACCCGTGCAGCACACTCGACTTGAGTTTCCCCCGCCATGAGTAGCGACCCGTCAGCAGCGTGTAACGGCTCGGCGTACAAACCCCCGAAGCCGAATGCGCATCGGTGAACGTCCGTCCCTCCCGAGCCAACCGATCGATCCCTGGAGTTTTCCAAGCGCTCTTCGAATTCAGACTGGAGACATCCCCGATTCCCATGTCATCGGCCAGAATGACGATCACATTCGGCCGAGAAGCCGCCGCTGAAGACGCTCGGCCCATCCCCCCGAAGCCCCAAGAGCCCGCCCTCGCCAAGAAACAACCCAGAAGCCAAGCCAAAAGCCAACCCGGCACCCGACAGCGCAGCCAAGAAAAAGATCGCATGGAAATACCCCCTCAAACTGCCCATACGCCCCCCCTTTGACCAGCCCAGTCTAGGGACAGGCTCCAAATCGATCCGCCGGGGACAGGCTCCAAATCACCCAGCGGCAGCGGGATCGGGCCGGAGCGAGCACTGGAAGCGATCACCCCCCCCTTCCTCGCGCGACAGCGCGAAAGCCTCATCCTACCCCGAGCTTCCCTGCGAGCGCAGGACCGATCCCGCG
>CANHYD010000188.1 GCA_947464705.1 Verrucomicrobiota bacterium
CGAGCACAAGTAAATGACGTCCACGCGCTCCTTCGGCGGCTCCGGGATGAACCCGTTCTGGGCCGTGCATGGCAAGTAGGTGATGCCCGCGTAAGCACCCGAGGCATCGGCCTCGCCCGTGTGGCCGGCCATGACGTTGGTGTCCACATAGACCGGGTACACCGGATCGGTGATGGCCATGCGGTTGGAGGATCCCATGATATCGAGGATCGCCCCGCAATCGCACTTGGAACCGTCGCTCACGAAAATCTCGTCATCGGCCACCTCAAGCCCGCGGGCCCGGAAATCATTCTGAGCGATAGCCGCCCGCAACCATTCATAGCCCTGCTCGGGGCCATAGCCCTTGAAGGTGCTCCGCACGGCCATCTCATCGACGGCCTTGTGCAGCGCAGCGACCACGGCCGCAGGCAACGGCTCGGTGACGTCGCCGATGCCGCATCGAATCAACCGCGCGGCCGCCGCCGGGTTGGCGTCATTGAACGCCTTCACCCGCCGTCCGATTTCCGGAAACAGATAACCCGCCTTGAGCTTGAGATAATTGTCGTTGAGCGAAGCCATGGTGATAAGCCGGGTAAGCCCGGAAGGAGGCAGACACTAGGGAATGCCCGCGGCCGGGTGCAAGAGCGCCTGTTCTCACGGCCTGTTCCGGCTTGTTCCCAAATTCCCGAGCGCTCTCTTGGACCGCACTCCAACTGCCACAGGACCCGTCCGAACCTATCGTTCAAACCCACTGACTGAGAAAGGTGCGGGCCGGCACGCGCAACGGAAGCCCACGGTGTTTGAAGCAATCGACGGGCACATACGGCGCGTCCAATTCCACTTGGAAGGCATAGGGAGCCCCGGTCCGTTGCTGGAAGAAGGCTAGGGAGGGCGAGAGTTCAGCCGCGGAATTCTTGACCTCAACAAGGCACCAAGGCTTACGGTCGCGCACAACCACGAAGTCAACCTCCTGCCCTTGCTTGGTGCGAAGATAAGCCAACTCGAACGTCCCCAACCCGAGGTCAGTCCAAGCCTCGACCGCCTTCAGCAAGTGGCAGCCCACAAAGGTCTCGGCACGACGACCGATATCTTCAACACCCGACCAATCGCGCAGGAACCACCGGGGTTCCTTGCGCAGGGAATTGGCGATGTCCTTGAACCAGGGCCTCAGCGTGAATCCCAGATGCAATTGCTCCAACGCGGCGACCCAACGGTTGGAGGTTTCGGCGGTCACCTGAAGGTCGCGAGCCAACTCGGAGAAGTTGAGTTGAACAGAAGATCGCTCTGAGAGGATGCGTGCCAACTGATCCAAACCAGCCAGATCGCGGAAGGCGCCGAGGTCGCGGAGATCCTCGCCCGTGAGCTGATCGAGTCGAAGTCGCGCCCATTTGCGGGTGAAGGCCGGCGACCGCGTCAGGAAAGGCTCCGGAAACCCGCCATGACGCAGCAGGGCGTTCCAGTCGTCATCGCTGATCACCGCTGGCGGCGAAAGCACCTCGGTGGGTGTGTTGGTGCGCAGGCATTCGGCCACGCTGAAGGGATGCATCCGGTAAAGGAAGTATCGCCCCATGAGGCTGTCCCCTCCCCGGCGATAGACATTGAGCCGCGCACTGCCGGTGACTACCACCCCGAGTTTCTTGCGGTCGGCATGGACATCAAAGAATCCCTTGAGGAACGCCTTCCAACGGCGGTCTTTGTGGATCTCATCAAAGACCACCTTGGGTCGTCCGACGCGAGCTTTGTCGGCTCCGATGGCTGCGGCCACGGCCGTCGCCCCCTTCTGGATCAGACGCCGGTCGTCGGCCGCGTCCCAGTTGAGATAATACTCCGCCCCATGCCGGCAAACCGTGGTCTTACCCACCTGCCGAGGACCGCTGACGAAGGCCATCTGCCGATGAACCTCCAGATGGGTCTCCAGGATGGAATCATAGATTCGGCGACGATCGTTCACTGAAACCAATTTACGATAAATCGTATTTTGGTAAACACCATTTTACGATTCATCGTATTTTGGTCCTATCGAAGACAGGGGGTGCACCGACCACGGCCCTTCCCCGCCGTGCCCGACCCTCACCGCCACTCGGTGCCGCCCGGGAACTCGTAGCGGGCGAGGGTCTCGACGTGCATCTCGGTGCTGTAGCCCGCTTTCTCTGGGGCCAGGTAGCGGCCGGCGCGGATGCGGCAGGGATCGGTGAAGTGCTCGTGCAAGTGATCCACGAACTCGCACACCCGTCCGTCCCAGCTGCCGCTGACGGATGTGAAGTCGATCATGCTCATGTGCTGAACGAACTCGCACAACCCGACGCCACCGGCATGCGGGCACACCGGCACACCGTACTTCGCCGCCAGGAGCAGCACCGCGAGGTTCTCATTCACGCCACCCAAACGGCAGGAATCGATTTGGCAGAACGAGATGGCCCGGGCCTGCAGCAACTGCTTGAAGAGGATCCGATTCATGCCGTGCTCGCCGGTGGCCACGCCGATGCCCAGCGGTTCCATGGCCCGCGCGATGGCGGCATGGCCGAGGACGTCGTCCGGCGAGGTCGGTTCCTCGATCCACCAGGGCTTGAACGGAGCTAGTGACTGCATCCACTCGATGGCCTGCGGCACGTCCCAGACCTGATTGGCATCGACCATCAGCTTGCGATCCCAGCCGATCTCCTCGCGGATGATGCCCAGGCGGCGGATGTCGTCTTGCAGGTCACGTCCCACCTTCACCTTGATGTGGTTCCACCCCTCGGCCACCGCCTCGCGGCACAGGCGGCGAATCTTGTCGTCGGGGTAGCCCAGCCATCCGGCGCTGGTGGTGTAGGCCGGGTAGCCCTCGCGCTCGAGGCGGGCAATGCGTTCGGCCTTGCCGGATTCGGCGCGGCGGAGGAGGTCGAGAGCCTCCTGCGGCGTGAGGGCGTCGGTCAGGTAGCGGAAATCAACACTGGCCACGAATTGCTCGGGCGTGAACTCGCTGACCAATTTCCAGACCGGCTTGCCAGCATGGCGGGCGTACAAGTCCCAGAGTGCATTGACGATCGCCGCCAGGGCCAGGTGGATGACGCCCTTGTCGGGCCCGATCCAACGCAGCTGCGAGTCCCCATTGAGTCGCCGCCAGACCGCACCAGGCGCCGCACGGAACTCTTCCAGCGTGAGCCCCACCACGAGGTGTTCATGGGCCATCACCGCAGCGCACACCACATCGTTGCCGCGACCGATGGTAAAGGTGGATCCATAGCCCTTCCACTCCGTGTCCGTGTGCAAGATCACGTAGGCTGAGGAGTAATCCGGATCCGGGTTCATCGCGTCCGATCCGTCCAAGGCCTTGGACGTCGGAAAGCGGATATCGCGAACTTCGAGTCGGGTGATGCGCATGAGATGACGCCCAGTCTGCCCCGCCGCCCCGCCGTCGCCAAGTGCCGAGCGGACCACGACTCGGGCCGCATTCAGGTCATTTTCCGCCAGCGGCTCGATCCATGGACCGGCGACAATTCTGCGACAATTCTGAGAGCCCCGAGTGAACCGAAAAAATACCGACTTTGGGGTTCGCGAGTGGCCCGACAGATTTGTGCCCCAGAGCGCCCCTCAATGCTCCCCACCGCTCGGGCGGGTGTTTTTCTTCCAGGGCATGTCGGGGAACTTCTCAGGCAGCTTGAAGGCTTGGGCCTTGGGCTGGGCCATGCGGAGTTCAGAGTCTTCTTCGGCGGCCGGTTGGGCTCCCGGGGCCGCCATGTTGCCTTTCCACGAGGCAATGCGGGCTTGGAGGCCGTGCTTCTCGGCGGTCTGTTTGTCGCCCGACTTCATGTAGAAGAGCGACAAGTTGGTGTGCACCAACTGCTCGTTAGGCTTGAGCTTCTCGGCACGATGCCCCTCGGCAATGGCCGTGGCATAGTCGCCCAGACGGTAATGGCTCATGGCCAAACCTAAGCGCGCGTCGAAGTGATCGGGATCCTCCGCCAAGATCGCTTGGAATTTCGAAATGGCGACCGCGTACTCGCCGGTCGAGTAGTCGAACATGGCATCGTCAAACTGATCCTGGAGGCTGGACATAAATTCGTGCGCACTCACTGGTAACCTTCCTGGGCGTTGGCCACAACTGCGGACCCGGAAACTTCGGCCCCGAGCTGCCCCCCCCAACCGCCCCCCTCACTGGGGGCATTCCGGGGCAATGCCGGGTTTACCGTGCGGTCTCCGGCGGCAGACCAAGACCAGAAATGGACGGCCGAAGGTCCGAGCCACTGCATCCCCCATTCTACGGACCTGCCCTTGCCCGATGACACCGACAACTTCAGTCTCGACCCACGCATGAGCCATGGTGCCTCCCTACGGATGCTGTCGACCGACTTCGACGGCACGATCCACGACGACTTCGGTGATCCGAAAATCCCCCACGCACTTCAGGAGCGCATCGCGGCATTCCAGGCCCGCGGCGGACACTGGGTTATCAACACGGGGCGCGACATGGCCAGCCTCATGGAGACCCTAGGCCGCGCCCGGGTTTCGATCCAGCCCGACTACCTGATCCTCGTTGAGCGGGAGATCTTCGAGCGAAAACACGACCGATTCCTCCCGGTGGAGCCATGGAACAGCCGTTGCACCCAAGACCACGCGCGCCTGTTCGGTTCAGCGGCGGCTGAGCTCGAGCAGCAAATCCAATCGCTGTCGGCACGCCATGAAGCAACCTTCTACGCCGACCCCTTCTCGCCCTTGTGCGCCATCGCCAAGTCGAACCTTCAAATGGACGAGATCCACGCCGAGTTGGACACCTTCTGCGAACGACACCCCGACATGGTCGCCGTTCGCAACGACATCTACGTGCGCCTGAGCCACCGGGGCTACAGCAAGGGCACCGCCCTATCGGAGTTGGGCCGTATCCTCGGCGTCGGGCCCGAAGCACGGGTGGCTGCCGGCGATCATCTCAACGACCTGTCCATGCTGCGCCGCGAACACGCCCACCATTTGATCTCACCCTCCAATGCACTGGCTGCGGTGCAAATGCAGGTCCGGGCAGAGGGCGGATGGATCGCGAGCAAGACCGCCGGCCACGGAACCTTGGAAGGCCTGATCCGCCTCGGCCTCTGAACTCGGTTCAATTCCCTTCAGCCCCGTGTCCGACCTACAACTGACCGAAGCCTTCTTCGCCAAGGCCGCCGGCTGGGAAGTCATGAAACACGCCCGGGCTTTGCTCGCCTCGGGCAAGGTACTGTCCTCGAACTGGACGCCCCCCTTGCTGAAGGGCGTGGTGATGTCCGATGCCACCTCGCTGCGAGCCGGATTGGTGATCCGGCATGAGCTGGACATCGAAAATATCTGCTCGTGCCGGCAATCCCGGGAATGGGGCACGTTGTGCGCCCATTCGGTGGC
>CANHYD010000189.1 GCA_947464705.1 Verrucomicrobiota bacterium
CGTCCACCCACCGTCCGTCCGGCAGGCGGAAGCGTTCGATCAACAGGGTCATTTTCTGGATCGATGCCACCACCCCTGCGAGCACGTCAAAACTCTTGCCCAGACGGGCCTCCACCCGGACCAACTCGTGTTCTTGGGTGTCGATCCACAAGCGACCCTGCAGTTGAGACATGAGCCGGTCGGCGAAGGCATTGGCCGAACTCCGACCCGATTCCGAGGGACGGGCCGAGAACTCCAGAACGTGATTCGTTCGACCGGCGATCACCTCATGGCCCACCCATCGGTAGTCGAAACGCCGGATGAGCGACTCGTCGATCACCTCCATCCCTCGACGCTTCTTCACGCCGCTGGATTTGCCATAGCGCTCGCGCGCCTCACGATCCTTGCGTTCCTCGCTGCGAGCATCGGCCGGGGGCGGCTCATGGTCATCGATGCGCACCAGTCGCGTCGTCTCAACGCCATTGGTCACGGCCACGCGATACTCCTTGGTCTTGCGCTCGGAAATCTGGCCGTCGGCTTCGAGGGTCTCAAAAACGGTGAGCCGACGGCAGACGTGCGCCCGGCCCTCCTGAAGCTCCGGCATGGATTTGAGTCGTTCCACCATACCCTTCACCACGTCTTCAGCCGAGGGGCCCGCCTCGACAGCGCTCACAGCACGAGCGGTCAGCCACAGGCTCAGGACTAAGATCGAGCAGCGCGCCACCATGACGATAGAATTGGGGCAATTTGCCGATTTCGCAATTAGCACGACACCGAAGCGACTGGACGAGGGACTCACCCAGCACCACCGTCCGTCCGATGCAACCGGCCGACATCACCCTCTTCACGCAAGAACTGGCCATCCGCTGGGTGGATGGCCGGGAAGATTTCATCCCTCTGGAAAGTCTCCGTCGTTTCTGTCCCTGCGCCGCCTGCATGGGTGAAACCGATATTTTTGGAACCACCTACCGCCCCCCGCAGAGGCCGTATGCGACAGAATCCTTTCAGTTGCGCAAGCTGCCCTGGGTCGGCAACTACGCCGTCCAACCCCTGTGGGGCGATGGCCATGCCACCGGACTTTACACCTGGGAGTGGCTTCGCCGAATCGCCGATGCCGTCAAATCCCCGATGACGGAGTCTCAATGAGGTGCCGCCCGGCAGCTCCTGAAGCGGAGTCCAGCGGCCCCAACCCATGAGCAGCCCCGCCGAACGCGCCCAAATCACCTTCCGGATGGAGCGCTGGCGCTCGGTCTTCGGGGGTATCATCGAGACGGCGGGCAACACCTTCCTCCTGCTGATCGCCACACGGGTCTTCGATTTGGGCCCCTGGGCCAAGGCTCTGATCGCCGCCGGCACCTCCGTCGGCCTGCTGATCTCACCATTGGTGGTCAACGCCGCCCGCAGCCTCGGACTGCAGCCCTCCCGCGCCGTCTCCAGTCTGCTGGGGCTCGGAGGTCTGAGCTGCCTGATGGTGACTCTTTTCCCTGATCCGGTGGTTTATACCACGGGCTGTTTGCTGGCATTGCTCACCTCGACCTGCGCCATCCCGCTGATGACCCAGATCTACCATGACAATTACCCGACGGACCAACGGGGCCGATTGTACTCCAGCGCCTTCATGGTCCGCATCGCCTCGGCCATGGTCTTCGCCTGGATCGGCGGACAAATCCTCAGCAGCGGCCTGATACCCGTCAGCGCCTCCTCGGATTCCTCCTTCGCCTCCGACCGTTGGCGCTGGATGACCGCCCTCTTTGCCCTGGCCTACTGGGCCGCGGCCGCCGCAGTGCGTCGAATCCCCACCCGAGCGTTGGATTCAAGTGCTGCCATCCACCCCCTGCAAGGACTGCGCTTTGTCCGGGAAGACCCGGTGTTCCGGAATGCTCTGCTGGCTTGGATGCTCATGGGGTTCGCCAATCTCGCCATGCTGCCCATCCGCGTAGAATACCTCGGCAATCCGCGCTTCGGCCTCGGACTGAGCGCCTCACAAATAGCCTGGCTCACCTTGGTGATTCCCAACGCCGCCCGCTGGATCATGAGCCCGGTTTGGGGACGCTTATTCGACCGGATGAACTTCTTCCGACTTCGCATCACCCTGAATGCGGGTTTTGCCGTCGGCATCGCCACGTTCTTCATGAGTGAGACCCCGGTGGGGCTCGTCATTGGCGCCATTTTTTATGGCATCTCCACCGCCGGTGGCGACGTCGCTTGGGGCCTGTGGGTCACCAAGGTGGCCCCACCCGCCCATGTGACCGACTACATGGCCGTCCACACCTTCTCCACCGGAATCCGAGGGGTACTGGCTCCCCTTTGTGCCTTCCAGGCTGTCCAAACCTTGTCACCGGCGACGATGGGATGGATAGCCGCAGCGATGATCGTCGCGGCCTGCGGACTCTTGATTCCGGAAATCCGAGGGGCCGACCTGCGTCGCCGAGAGTCTGTTTGAAACGAAAAATCCCCCGCATCCAGTGATGGACGCCGGGGGATGATTGGATCGGTGGCTTGGATCTGGGGGAGCTTCGATTGAACTACACCTGTCTGGAGCAAGACGCCCCAGAAACAGGTTTAAAGCCCCCCCACTTGGAAGCCCGAGATTACTTCTTCGGCTCTTCCTTCTTGGCCTCGTCCTTCTTCTCGGCCGGAGGAGCCACCCAACCGCTGTTGATGTCCAAACCCGGCAGCGCTGCCTGAAGCTTCTTGATCCCCTCCGGGGTCACCTGAGTCTGCCAGACGTAAAGATTGCGGAGGTGCTTGAGGCCCGAGAGTTTGGCCAAACCCGCATCGGTCACTTTGGTGCCATACAGGTTCAGGTACACCAGGTTCTGGAGCCCCTGGATGTGGTCAAGCCCCGCGTCCGTGACCGCGGTCAACTCCAACCCCAGCGTCTGAAGATGGGTGAGGCCAGAGATCTGCTTGAGCCCGGAGTCCGTGATCTTGGTATTGCCCAAGCGCAGCTCGACCAAGCTGTTGATTCCCGAGACCGGACCCAGGGTCGCATCGGTCACTTCGGGGCCCTTCAGACGGAAGTTGGCTTCTTTCCAAGGCACTCCGATGGCAATCGGGCGCGCTTCAATCCCGGCCTTGGAAAGGGCCGCGATTCCCGAAGCCTCGGAGGAGGCCGCCTGGTATTCTTTGGGCAATTGTGGCAGCGGCGGCACCGGCCGCATGGGGCGGGCGGGATTCACGGCCGACGGAGCCGGCGTCGCCACGGCGGCTGCCAGCACCACGCCCTCAGGCCACTGGGCGCCTTCTTTGATCCATTCCTTGAGCTTGGCCCGGATGGGTTCGGCCAAGGGACCGCCCTCCGGCGGCATCAACTCGTCGTTGTCCTTGGCCAGAAACACGCGGTGGATGATCTCGCTCTTGTCCGGATCTCCAGCCACCACCGCCGGTTTGTCGCTCTTGCCCCCCTTGAAGGCGGCGGCCTTGGAATCCACCCGATATTTGCCCTTCTGCTTCTCGGTGCCGTGGCACTTGAGACAGTGCTCGGTGAGAATCGGGGCGATATCTTTGGAAAAATCGACGGCGGCCTGAGCCGCGAAAGCCGTGAGGCTCGCCGCTGCGACGGTGGAAGAGAGAATCTTCATACGAACTCGGTTGACGAACAGTTTTGGTGGAGTCTTCACCAGAGTTTCTCTGCACCCACCATCAAAGGGAATCCCAAAGACAGGCAAAAACGCACGGAAGCCATGATTGCTCAGCAACCGTCACCATGGTTGTTTGACCTCATGAATGTGCACCATCTGGAGCTTTTCTATTACGTGGCGCGACACGGCGGCATCATGGAAGCGGTGCGCAACATGCCTTATGGAATCCAGCAACCCGCCGTCAGCGGGCAACTGCTCCAACTGGAATCCCACCTGGGAGTGAAACTCTTTCGCCGACGCCCCTTTGAATTGCTACCCGCGGGCACCGAGCTCTACGAGTTCATCCGCCCGTTTTTTGGTGAATTGAGCGGCATGGAAAAACGACTTCGAAGCGCTTCCCAAGAAACCCTTCGAGTCGCAGCACCGGTCGTTGCCCTGCGGGACCACTTGCCTCGGGTGCTGCAGGAGGTACGCAGAATTTTTCCTCGCCTCCAACTCACGCTGCGGGCAGGCCAGCAGCCTCAGGTGGAAGCCTGGTTGGAGCGGCAGGAACTGGACTTTGCGATCACCCTGCTCGAGGGCCAGGGCGCCAAGGGCTTGCAGCATCTGCCATTGCTGGACCTGCCGCTGGTGTTGCTGGTTCCCAAGACTTCACGATTCCGGAACGCCTCGGGAATCTTCGAAGCCCTGGCGACCGAGAGCCTCGAAGACCCGCTAATTTCCATCACCGCTGGCGAATTGGCCCCCCGACGTTTCCGAGAGTTTCTGGAGAGCCGCTCGCTGGAATGGCCTTCCCGGGTCGAGGTCACCGATTTGGAACTGGTGGAGGTCTACGTCCAAAGCGGGTTCGGAATCGGCCTGAGTCTGGCCATCCCCGGAAGCACTCCCGCCAAAGATCTGAGAATGCTGCCCATCACCGACATCACCCCACTCCGTCTGGGAGCCGTCTGGCAAGGGGCCCCAACTCCCGTGATGAGCACACTCATCGACACCCTGAGATCCCATGTGAAAACCCTCACAGGAATCCTGCCACCCCCGCCCGAAAGCCCGCCGCTCCGGTCGAACCATTGATCCGCGGCTCCGCCGGTGACACCGTAGCCGGGTGAGCCACCTGAAACTCGCCCGCCAGGTCTTCGACATTGAATTGGCCGCCCTGCGCTCCGTCAGAGGCTCCCTGGACGAGTCCTTCGACCGGGGAGTGGCGTTGGTGTGCACGACACTTTCTGCCCGCCGGAAGATCGTCGTGCTGGGTGTCGGCAAGTCGGGCAACATCGGCAAGAAGATCGCCGCCACGCTCAGCAGCACCGGTTCCACGGCCGTGGTCCTCAATCCGGTGGACGCCCTGCATGGAGACCTTGGCATCGTGCAAGATGGCGACCTGATCCTGGCGCTCAGCTATTCGGGAGAATCCTCGGAGTGGAACGAACTCCTGCCAGCGCTGCGTCGGTTTTCCGTCCAGATTATCGCTCTGACCGGCAATCCGGGGTCCACTTTGGGTCAGCACAGCGATGTGATCTTGGACATCCGGGTTCCCCGGGAAGCCTGTCCCTTCAATCTGGCACCGACGGCTTCCACCACTGCCACGCTGGTGATGGGCGATGCGCTAGCCATCGCGGTGATGACCGCTCGCGGATTCCGGAAGCAGGACTTCGCCCAGCGCCACCCGGTCGGCGCTATCGGGCGAGCCCTGCTCTACAAGGTCGGCGACATCATGCGGCGCGATCAGCGCAACGCCGTGGCC
>CANHYD010000190.1 GCA_947464705.1 Verrucomicrobiota bacterium
CCCGCGCAAGCCAACACCCAGAGCGCACCCACGAGTCCGTCCGCAACGCACCCGAACCCAAACACAAAACCTCAAACCCAGGACCCACCAAACACCTCACCGCCTCAAACACGGCCAAAGCCACAACGGCAGCGGGAGCGAGCCGAAGCGAGCATTGAAGGCAAACACCCAAAAAACCATCGCGCACAGCGCGAAAGCCTTAAACCCCTGCGCCTTCCTGCGAGCGCAGGCTCGGTCCCGCGCAAGCCAACACCCACAACGCACCCGGCACACACCCAGGAGTCCCGTCCCCAACGCACCCGAACCCCAAAAGCCCCAATCCCAGGCCAGCGGGAGGTGATTCGGGAGCAACCCAGACCACCCCCCGCTCTGACCCAAGGCCTACATGTGGGCGATGAGATTGTCACCGAAGGCCGAGCACTTGATCTCGGTCGCACCCTCCATCAGTCGGGCGAAGTCGTACGTCACCTTCTTAGAACCGATCGCCCCATTGAGCCCCTTGAGGATCAAGTCAGCCGCCTCGATCCAACCGAGATGACGCAGCATCATCTCGCCCGAGAGCACCACCGAACCCGGATTCACCATATCCTTGCCCGCGTACTTGGGCGCCGTCCCGTGCGTCGCCTCAAAAATCGCGTGACCCGTGATGTAGTTGATGTTGCCGCCCGGAGCGATGCCAATGCCACCCACCTGGGCCGCCAGCGCATCGCTCAGATAATCGCCATTCAAGTTCAGCGTCGCAATCACGTCGAAATCCGTCGGTCGGGTCAGCACCTGCTGCAGAGCGATATCCGCAATCGAATCCTTGATGACGATGCCCGCACCCGGCTTGCCCTCAGGAATCTTGCACCACGGCCCGCCGTCGATCTCCACCGCACCGAAGTGCTCCTTGGCCACCTTGTAGCCCCAGTCGCGGAAGGCTCCCTCGGTGAACTTCATGATATTGCCCTTGTGGACCAAGGTCACCGACTTGCGCCCATTGGTGATGGCGTACTGGATCGCGCTGTGAATCAAACGCACACTGCCCGAATAGCTCACCGGCTTGATCCCGACACCCACCTGGACATCCGTCGGGAAACCCTCGTTGCCCACCATCTTCCAGAAATCGGCCGCCGCCTGAGTGGTGCCAAAACGGATCTTGGAGAACTGCTTCGGAAATTCCTTAGCGATGAAGTCCAAGACCTTCTGGGCTTCCGGAGTTCCGGAGGCGTATTCGATGCCCGCGTAGATGTCTTCGGTGTTCTCGCGGAAAATGACCATGTCCACCTGCTCCGGACGCTTGACCGGGCTCGGCACACCCGCGAAGTACTGCACCGGGCGCAAACACACATACAAGTCCAGCATCTGGCGCAGCGCCACATTCAGCGAGCGGATGCCACCGCCCACCGGCGTCGTCAACGGACCCTTGATGCCCACCAAGAATTCCCGGAAAGCCTCAACCGTGTCATCCGGCAACCAATTGTTGAAGCGCTTGAAACTCTCCTCACCCGCGAAGACCTCCATCCAAGAAATCTTGCGCTGGCCACCATAGGCCTTGGCCACGGCCGCATCCATCACCCGCACCGAAGCGGCCCAGATATCCGGCCCGGTACCGTCACCCCGGATGAACGGAATGATGGGTTGGTCAGGAACGTTGAGCTTGCCGTTCTGGATGCTGATCTTGCCGCCGGCAGGGACGGAGCAGGTGGTGTAGGCCATTTGGGTTGTTCTTTCTCTGGAAAAATTCACCGCCGCGGGGCTGCCACGGCAAACCGGGATTTAAGCGGGTCCGACCCCAGTCGGGCAAGGGGAACTGGGGGCCGACATCGACGAGCCCTGAAATCGGGGTTCCGGTTCGCAGCCCAGACCGCCGGTGAGGCCGCTGGCTTTTTGGATCGCCATCGTCCCATACTCCCCCAGCCATGAATGTTTTTGTCACCGGTGGGGCCGGATACATCGGCTCGGTCTGCGTCGAAGAACTCCTGAATGCCGGTCATTCGGTCACGGTCTTCGACAACCTCTCCGAAGGGCATCGTTCGGCCGTCGATCCCAGAGCCTCGTTCGTCGCCGGAGATTTCAGCGACCGGAGCCTCATCGACTCGGTCATCGGCCGGGTTCAGCCCGAGGCCGTCATCCATTTCGCCGCCCATGCGCTCGTGGGCGAGTCGATGACCAACCCCTCCAAATACTTCCGCAACAACGTCGCCTCGGGCATCAACCTGCTCGACGCCTGCGTGGCCCATGGCGTCCGGAAGTTCGTCTTCAGCTCCACCTGCGCCACTTACGGCATTCCTGAGACCATGCCCATGGACGAGACACTGCCCCAGCGGCCGGTCAATCCCTATGGGGAGTCCAAGCTCATGTTCGAGCGCATCCTCTCCTGGTACCGCGATCTCCACAGCTTGGAGTTCGTCGCCTTCCGCTACTTCAATGCCGCCGGGGCCAGCGTGAAATTCGGTGAACACCACCGCATCGAAACCCACCTCATCCCCAACGTGCTGAAGGTGGCCTTGGGGCAGAAGGCCCAGGTGGACATTTACGGCACCGATTATCCGACACCCGACGGCACCTGCATCCGCGACTACATCCACATCGCCGATCTGGCCCAAGCCCACATCCAAGCCCTGGCCCCCGGCAAACACGGCTTCTTCAACCTGGGCAACGGCTCCGGTTTCTCGGTGCGCGAAGTCATCGAATCCTGCCGGCGGATTTCTGGCCGGCCGATCGCGGTGGTGGAAAAAGACCGTCGCCCGGGAGATCCGCCCCGTCTGGTCGCCGCCGCCCAGAAAGCGGCCAGCGAACTCGGATGGAAGCCGCGCTACCCGCACCTCGACCAGATCGTCCAAACCGCCTGGGATTGGCATGTGAAGCACCCAGACGGCTACCCGGACTGAAGTCCCGATACGGACACCCGAGCCATGAGACTTCCTGGGATCCTGATCGGGCTCTGGCTTCTGCTCACAGCGCAGGCTGGGCCTTCGCGCCCGGCAAAACCGGGCCGCCTCAGCGGAAGCAGGCCCAACATCATCCTCATCATGAGCGATGATCAGGGCTACGGCGAACTGAGCTGCCACGGAAACCCCATCCTGCAGACCCCGCACCTCGACCGCCTGCACTCGCAGAGCCTGCGCTTCACCCAGTATCACGTCAGCCCCACCTGCGCGCCGACCCGTTCGGCCCTCTTGACCGGCCGCCACGAATTCCGCAACGGCGTCACCCACACCATCTTCGAACGCGAACGCCTGCGGCCCGATGCCGTCACCTTGGCCGAGGTGCTCCGGGGGGCGGGCTACACCACCGGAATCTTCGGCAAATGGCACCTGGGCGACGAGGACGCCTATCTGCCGGAGCGGCGCGGATTCGACCAGGTGCTCATTCATGGCGGTGGCGGCATCGGACAAACCTTCCCCGGGAGCTGCGGCGATGCCCCGGGCAACCAATACCACGATCCGGTGCTCTGGAATGGCAGCCGCTTCGAGAAGACCCGCGGCTATTGCACCGACGTCTTCCTGGACCGAGCCGGAGACTGGATCGCCGACCGCCCCGCCGCGGGAAAACCCTTCTTCGCCCTGATCACGCCCAATGCGCCCCACGATCCCTTCGTGATCCCTTCAGAGCCGTGGGCCGCTCCCTACCGCAACCGCGGCCTGTCCACCCATGCGGTGGCCTACTACTCGATGATCGCCCATCTCGATGCGGCCGTCGGGCGATTGATGGCACGCTTGGATGCGCTGCAGTTGAGCCAAGACACGCTGGTGATCTTCCAAACCGACAATGGGCATTCCGTGGACGGGCTCTTCAACGCAGGCATGCGGGGGATGAAAGGCACTCCCTATGAGGGCGGAACCCGCGTGCCCGCCTTCTGGCGCTGGCCCGGTCGCCTGCCGGCCGGAACCGACTGTGCGGCCCTCACGGCGCACATCGATGTCTTTGCGACCCTTGCCTCCCTGGCCGGGGCCGACATCCACCGGCTCCATTCCCAGGTCGAGGGTCGTTCGCTGGTCCCGCTGCTGGAAAATCCGCAGGCACCTTGGGCGGATCGATTGTTGGTCACCCACTTCGGACGCTGGGAATACGGAGAGGCGCAAGCCGCTCGATACCGCCTGTGCGCCATCCGGGATGCCCGCTTCAAACTGGTCAACCACCGCGAGCTCTATGACCTGGAAACCGATCCAGGCGAACGCCAAGACCTCAGCGCCCGTCACCCGGACATTGTCACCCGACTGAAGACGGCGTACGACGCCTGGTGGTCCGACACGCTGCCCGAGACGGAAGCCAACGACCAAGCCCTGGGCACCTACCTGAACCCCTTCAAACAACGCTACTGGGATCAATTCGACCTGCCCCGCGATCCCGAGTTGATGAGCCGGATGGATCCCATCTGGAAATTTGTCCGACCTCGACCCCGGTGACACCTTGAAGCCCATGAAGGGAACGCTGAATCGAAGAATTCCATGGGGAACCGCGGCCCGGACACTGGTCGGACTGGTGGGCGTTCTGGGATCGGTACTGGCCTCGGAATGGGAGCCGGACTTGGATTCCGAGCCCCACCGCTACTTCCAGCGAACGGCGCAAGACCGCTTCAGCCGCCGGATTCCTGAACTGGCCGAAGGCCGCCTTCCCCTGGACCGCTCGAGTGAACGGGCCTTCCTCAAAAGCATCCTCCAGGCCCTGGGCATTCCGGAGTCCTCGCAATTGCTCGTCTTCTCCAACACCAGCCTGCAACTGAGCCTGATCCACCCGGGCAATCCTCGGGCCCTCTACTTCAGCGACGATTTGTACCTGGGCTACGTGCCCGGCGGGAAGATCGAGGTGGCCACGATCGACGCCGAACTGGGGGCCGTGTTCTACATCTTCGACATTCCCCGCGACGATTCCCGGGTGGTGGTGGAGCGGGCGCGCCGCTGCATGAATTGCCACGCCAACGAGGACACGCTCAAGGTTCCGGGACTGTCCGTGAAATCCGTGGCTCCCGGACCCGGCGGCGGCAGCCTCGACACCTTCCATGCCGGACAGTCGGGGCACCCGGTGCCGCTTTCCGAGCGCTTCGGTGGATGGTACGTGACGGGCACCGGCGGCTTTGACCAGCACTGGGGCAATCGAATGGGGCGCCTCTTCCAAGGTGAACTCAGCGCCACGCCGCTGGAGCCCGGCACGCAGTTTTCCTTCGCCCGCTACCCGGTGGCCACCAGCGACCTGCTGGCCCACCTGCTCCATGAACATCAGGTGGGAGGATTCAATCGATTGATCCGCGCCCAGTACCGCTTCCGAGAACTCCGTCACCAGAATCA
>CANHYD010000191.1 GCA_947464705.1 Verrucomicrobiota bacterium
ATGACGCGGCGCAGTAGGCCCTTGAGACTGGAGTGATCCAAGGCGGCCAGCGATCGGATGGCCTCTTCCTTGTAGCTCTCCAGCAGGTGACGGCAACGCTCGTCGGCCTTGAGTTCTGCGTAAAGCGCTTCGACTTCCGCGGAATTGGGCTGGATTTCGCGTCGCCACAGGCGGTCGAGAAAATCCCGATTCTCGCCATTGGCCCGCTCCCGCGCGACCGCCAGTAGGAGGCTGGGGCGTTGGCCGGTGATGTCGTTCGTCTCACCGCTGGCCCCGAGGTCGTTCAGGTCGTCGCGGATCTGGTAGGCGATGCCCAATGCCCGGCTGTAGGCGCCCAAGACCTCATCACAGTCCTCATGCTTGCCGGCGTAAATGGCACCCAGTCGGAGGGCGACCTCGAAGGCGGGGGCTGTCTTCTGGCGGAAGATGTTGACCACCTGCAGCGGCGTCAGGACACCGGGTTTGCGGGTCCACATCAGCTCGGCACCCTGACCGCGGCACAACTCGCGTTGGCCCTCGGCCGCCACACGAAGCATCTCGGCCTTGGCCTCGGGGCTGGCCTTGCAGGCGGCCAAAAGACGGTAGCCTTCTCCGATGAGCAAGTCTCCGACATTGAGGGCGACGGCCACACCGTGTTCTTCGTGCAACGTTTTTTCTCCGTAACGGAGACTGTCGTTGTCTTCGATGTCGTCGTGAATGAGCGAGGCCTTGTGGAAGCATTCGACCGCCACGGCCACCTTGCGGAGGTCCTCGGGCATGGCGGCATCGGGCTTGCCGCTCAAGGCCTGGTAGGCCGACACGGTGAGGAAGGGACGCCAGCGCTTGCCGGCGCGCATCAGCCAGTCGCGGGCGATGACTTCGGTCTCGCCCTGGGCGGGCCCGAGAATCATTTCCATCGAGGCTGGGGTGAACCAGAAGTCCACCTCGTCCCGCAATTGCCCCAGGTCCAGGCGGCGGGTGCGGTCATCGGCGGTGAGGTGGATGTATTCCCAGACCCAATCGAGATCGACGTTGGTGTCGATGCAGTCGTCCTGAAGCAACGGCACAGCCACGCCGGGAACGGCCGCGGCTTCCATGTAGGGGAAAGCCCGTTCGAGAACGCTCAGACAGCTGACACCGACGATGGCCTCGATTTTGCCCGTCTGGATCAGGCTCATGACGATGGCCGAGCCTTCGGCCACCAGCACTGCGTATCCGAGCTTCTCGGCTTCGATCGTCAGGTCTTGGATGGAACACAGGCCGCACTGCTTGCACAGCAGTCCGAATTCATCGAAGGGGGCCGGGCACTTGGCTTCGACCCGAAGGCATTTGGGCAAGAGCAGCAGTCGGCGCTCGAAGGGAACGCCCGCCAGTTGCTCACGCCACATCTCGTTGTTGAGCAGCACCCCGATGAAGTCCCGGAAGATCGGCTCGCAGCGCAATTGGGCGACGATACGGTCGGCGTGGACCTTGAGGTCGGCGGCCGGTAACGGCGGGACCGGATTGAACTCCGCCACGTAGTTCCGCACGGCCTGCAGAATGTGCTGCCGCTGGACCAGGGTGGGCGGGATGTTCTTCTTGGTCGGCCGCCACTGTTGTTGCGGCACGAGACGCGGCAGGCCAACCGGGGAGGAGGCGACGAACTGGATGGGCGAGGCGCTCATGGTGCTGAAGAGGACGTTTGAGGAGTCTTAGAGGATGGCGGGGTGGCCGCAAGCCGTTGCTGCAGCTGTCGCGCCTTTCCGGCGGCGTCGTGGGCGACGTTCTGGTAGGCCCCGAAATCCGAGAACCAATACTTCTTGGAGAGTCGATACATCCAGTGCTTCTCAGGCACCTCTTCACCCGGAAGCCACTGGCTGAAGCGCGGTGTCATGGCCTCGAGCTCCGCCATGGCGGTGCCCCGAAGGGTCGTGTCGCGGGCGCCGTGTTTGACGACCAGTTCCTTGACCAGATCCGGACGCTCCAAGACGACGCAGCCTCGGGTTTCACGGGCGCTGAGTTCCCGGAAATCCCGGAGGAATTCCGAATCGCGCATCGTGACGTAGATCCCGCGGGGATCGCGGATGTCTTCTTTGGCGAACTGAATGATGGGGCAGGGTTCGATGCCACCGGTGGGCCCCACGTGATGGCTGATGCCCGTGCTCATGGGGCAGAGGGCCTGACCGCGGTGATCGTAGTAGGCATCGATGATGGCGATGGGCACCTTGGCCCGCATTTCCACCACGAATTTGCGGACTTCCACCAATTGCTCGGGGCGCAGCGCCAATGCCGGGTTCATCTTGGGGCCGACCGGACGGTAGGTGTGGTACCAGACGTAGTGCACCCCGCGTTGGATCAACTCGCGGAGCCAAGACTCGGTGAGCAGTTCGCTGATGTTGGTTTGGCAGACGCTGGTGGCGACGCCCGTGAGGAGTCCGGCCTTCAGGCACTGGTCGAGACCACGCAAGGTGCGGTTGAGAACGTCTTTGTTGCCTCGTCGCTCATCGCTGGTGATCTCGCGTCCCTCGATGGAGATCAGTGGGGTGACATTGCCCAGCTCCTTGAGACGTTGGGCCACTTTCTCGGTGATGAACTGGCCATTGGTGAAGACCTGAAAGTAGCAGTCCGGATGCTCTGCCAGCAACTCGAGCAACTGCGGGTGCATGAAGGGTTCGCCGCCGAGGATGCCGAAGAAGGCATTCCCGTGGGCCTTGGCTTCCCGGATGGTGCGGCTGAGCGTCTCGAGGTCGATTTCGGTCCGTTCGGCGGCCACGTCGACCCAGCATCCCTGGCAGCGGAGGTTGCAGGTGTTGAGGATCGACAGGTACAGGAACGGCGGGAAGTACTCGCCCCGTTGGATCCGGCTCTTGAATTTCTCGACCGACACCAGGCCCTTCACGCCGAAGTTCCAGGCGAACTTGGTGATGCAGCGGAAATCGGCGCTGCGGAGGGTTCGGAAAACGAGGGAGGGCAGCATAAGGAGTCAGGCGGTTTGCGGGGGCTGGGCTGCCAGAGCGGCCTCGGCCTTGGCGGCCGCCTCTGCGGCTTTCCGGGAGATCTCCTCGGGCGAGGGCAGGCTCATGAGGACCTCGGGGGGGATGTCTCCGGCCAGAGCGGCTAGCTTGGTGAGGCACTTCTGGCGTTCGGCCAAGGCCTTGTCCGAGTCACGCTCCTTACCAAAACGGCTGCGGGCCCGCTCGCTGCGGTCGCGCAGGAGCGAGTAAACATCGCCACCCAACAGGGCGGAGATGTCGATTTTCATCTTCTCCCGGTTGAGGTCCGAATCGCTCACCACATCGCCATTGATGGGTCCCGCCTTGTACTTGGGGAACATGATCGCGGCCTCGGGGCAGACCCGCGAACAGGCCGGGCAGTTGGTCTTGCAGTTGTCGTTGTTCTGGACCTGGATGCGTTTGCCGTCGTCCACCCCGTAGACACCGAAGAGGCAGAAGCTCAAGCACTGCATGCAGTTGGTGCAACGGTCGTAGTCGATGACCGGAAACCACGGCCGCCAGGCGCCCGGCGTGGGTGCTGAAAACTCAGCGCGCGCAGCTTCGGCTTGGTCGGCGACGGTGGTCGGATCGAGCGAACCCCAGCGGATCTTGGCAGTGGCCTCGCCGGTCGGTGGCACCTCTTCTTGCCAGCGACCCACCACCAGGAGCGGCGTGGCGTCGGCAGGAGCCAACGGGCGTTCTGAACCCGCCCGTGTGACGGCAAACCCGCGTTCCAGCAAGGCATTCACCGCCGCTAGGCGGGAGTCGGCATCGACGGAGACGGCGCCAGATCCCTCATACAGGACGACGCGGAGGGGAAGATCGAGAAGAGCCATGTCAGGGTTGGTTTGCGGTTGGGGCGGCCGACGAAACGGGTGCGTCGGCGAGGGTCACCTTGCCTTCGGGGAGATTGGGCCGCAATTCGGCAGAAAAGAGCGAGGCGAGGACCTCGTTGGCCGATTGATTGCGCATGTTGAGCACTTCAGTGGCTCCCAGCGGCAGCGGCGCGTTGGCGGCGGCGAAGAGCCATTTGAGAGCGCGTGGAAAGCAGGCGGCGATTTTCACCGGACCGGCGCTGGCCAAACGTTTGAGTGATGGATCCCGCCGAGCGGACAATTCGCACAAGTCGGGGACCGCTTCGAAGGGCAGGTTGCTCTCGCAGAGTTTTTTCAGCACCGCGGCCTTCACCTCGGGAGAGACGACCTGGGCGTACTGGCAATGGCAGTACAGCAACGCGGGCTGGGGACCGGGGGTAGACTGGCTCATGCGGCTACGGTGTCGAAATGGGTGTCGCGGTGGGTGGGCGTGGGGCGTCCGGGGCGGAACTGTTCGGCGTGTTCGAGTCGTGCCGAAAGCCCTGGCCAACGCTGCGGCAGGGCGGCGATGGCGGCCTCGACGGCGGTCCGCAAGGTGGCGGGATCGGCCTCGACGCGCAGATTGAGAATGAGTTGGCCCGACTCGGCGGGGCCATCGAGGGTCAGGCTCAGTTCGGGGACAAAATCGCTGCGGACGAGACTGACGGCGGCGATGTCTCCCAGGCCGGCATCCGGATTGAAGGTCATCTTCAGGTGGGCGATCTCGGCCTCACCCAGACGGCTGCGCAAATCCTCGGCCAAGGATTTGAGCAGGACATTGGCATCGAAGGATGGTCCCTGGATGACCACCGTGGCGTTGAGCCATCCGAGCAGCGCTTCTCCCTCGGCATAGAGGTCGTAATCGACGGCCATGGCCGGGCGGAGCAGAGGGACCAGGGTTTGGAGGCGCTGGAACCAGGCCTCGACGCCAGTTCCGGTCCGGACGGAAACTGACAGCAGTTCTTTACCGGGAAACGCTTCACCCAAGGCCGACTTCAAGCGGGCCAGCCGGGCCTCGTCGAGAAGGTCGCTCTTCGTAATGACCAGCAGATCGGCCTCCTCGGCTTGCTTCTTCCAGATGTAGAGGACCTTGTCCGAGAACTTCCGGCCCGGCACCAGTCCCAGGACCTGTTCAGCCCGCACCGGATCAACCAGCACGCTCAACGGGGCGATCTGGAAGCGATCGCCGTACATGCGGCGTAGCGGGTAGGTGACTGTGGCCACCAGGTCGGTGCAACTGCCGACCGGCTCGGCGATGAAGGCATCGGGCCGAGTGGCATCGTCGAGTTTCTGCGCGGCATCGACCAGTGAATTGAAGCGGCAGCAGAAGCACCCTCCGGCGATCTCTTCGGTGGCGAACCCGCGAGCCCGCAGCATGGCAGTGTCGACCAGTTCGCTGCCCTGATCGTTGGTAATGAGTCCCACTCGAAGCCCTTGCTGGACCAA
>CANHYD010000192.1 GCA_947464705.1 Verrucomicrobiota bacterium
CCTTCGCCACTGAAGCGGAGACCTCACAAACCGCCGCCATCAACCGACTGGTCAATCTCGGCACCGTGGTCGTGGTTTCGGCCGGCAATTCCGGCAACACTCACTACGTCATCGGTGCTCCAGGAGCCTCCAGCAGAGCCATCACGGTGGCCAACACCTATGACGACGGTTCCACCTCTTCCACCATCCGCGTCACTGCCCCGGCGGCCGTCGCAGGCGAATATGCGGCTGTCGAAGGGGTGTTCACCTTCCCCATCGCTTCCGCAGGAAAGATCTCCGCGCAAGTCGTCGCCACCCAACCCCTCAATGCCTGCCAAGATGGGGACAATGGCAAGGTCTCCAATCCGTCCGAGGTCCGGGGCAAGATCGCCCTCATCGACCGGGGAACTTGCTTTTTTTCCAGCAAGGTTCGCGCGGCTCAACAAGCCGGAGCCGTCGCGGTGGTGATGATCAACAATGTGGATGGATTCCCCATTCCGATGGGCGGATCGGGCGACACCTCCGACATCAAGATCCCCGGCGTGATGATCTCCCGGACCGACGGTGCCATCCTTCGCCGCCGACTCGCCGAAGGGGTGTCCATCACCCTCGAACCCCGCTCCGCCACGGTACGCCCCGAACTGGCCGACCGGGTGAATGATTCCAGCTCCCGCGGGCCGGTGGCCTACACGAGCCGTCTCAAACCAGACATCGCCGCACCTGGCAGCGCCATCCCCTCGACTCGGGCCGGATATGGCACCGAATCCATTCCCATGACGGGCACCTCGATGTCTGCGCCCCATGTTGCCGGGGCCGCAGCCTTGATACGGCAGGCGCGTCCCACCTGGAACGCGTTGGAGATCAAGGCCGCCCTCATGAACACGGCGGCCCGCACGGCCAATGGCGATGGCGTGACTTATCCGGAGTCCCGGGTGGGTGCGGGCCGGTTGGCGGTGATCGACGCGCTGGCCACCACGGTGATCGCGCGCAATGCCTCGGCGAGTGATCAAGTCTCCATCTCGATGGGAGCCCTGGAACTGGCCAACCCCTACACCGAAGAGCGTCGGGTCCGCCTGACCAACAAAGGGTCCCAACCGGTCACCTTGAAAATCACCGCCAGCAACACGGTGGGCGTCGCGGCGGCTCGGATGGTGCCCTTGCTGGCTCAGGTCACCGTGTCCGCGGGCCAGGAAGTAGCCATCCCCTTCCGCTTCGAGGCCACCCCCGCTGGAGTCGGCGACGACCCGACCACGCCGGACATCCAGGGGATCCGATTCCGGCCCAAGATGCCTGAAGCCAGCGGCCAACTCTGGTTCCACGGAGGGTCAGTGCCCATTCACGTGCCCTGGCACGCCATTGTCCGCCCATTGGCACCGGCCTACGTCGGGGCTTTGCGCGTCGGGCTTCCGGCCGGATCCGGGGTGACTACGCTGCCGCTGCCCACCGTCCGGGACGGTCAGCAGCCTCCCGGACTGGTGGGTGTGTTTCAATTGGGCGGGATCAGCCCTTCGCGCAACCTGGGCTTCCCCAACGCAGCGGGTGACCTCTTGGCCTATGGGGCCGCCACCGACCAACGGGGCGGGGACATCGCCTCGGCTCGGGTCTTCTTCGGACTGGCGACGGCCGGAAAGTGGATCACGCCCCAACGGGTCTTCACCTCCCTCGACATCGAGATCGACCTCGACAACAACGGTTCAGTCGATGCCCGCGTGGTCAATACCACCAACGGAAACCTCAACGGGGACGACATTGGCGACGACTCGCTCTCCAACGATTTTCTAGTCTCTGCGGTCAGGATGACCGGAGGCACCAACTGGATCGAAGGCGACACCCTCAACGTCTTGGATCCCCGGTCCCGGGACACCGCTCTCTTCCACAACGGCGTCCTGGTGCATGCCATCCCTGCTTCCGCATTGGGCCTGGGGGGGCGCAGAACCTCCTTCCGGTACCGGGTCAATGCGGCCACCGAGGGCGCCAACGAAACCACCGCCTGGGCCACGTTCGACCTCGCCGCTCCCCAGGTCGCTACCGAGGCCCCCGGTTTGGACGGTTCACCCTGGTTCCCAGAGGGCCAACGCTTGCGCCTCCGCGTGGTCCGCGGGACCTCGATCGTACAAGCCCTGTTGCTGCATCTCCACAACCCGCTCGGCTCGCAAGCCGAGGTGGTCCGCCTCAACCCCGCCACCGGAGACCAGGACGGCAACGGCCTGATCGATGCGCAAGAACTCGAATATTTCGCCACACTGGGCAACGTCGCGGACTCCGATCCGGACGGAGACGGCCTCTCCACCCGGGAGGAGTTGCAACAAGGATTCAATCCTGCGGACGGAGCCTCTCCCTTGAGGCTGCTGGGCTTTTCGGCAGCCGTTGGCATCAATGGACAACTCGGTGCCGAATTGCACTGGCAGGGCCTGAGCGGCCGCCGCTATTCGGTCCTCCGGGCCGATCGCCTGGAGGGACCCTTCGCGCCCATCGCCACCGGCCTGGGAGGCTCCTCCGGATCCCAGACCTTCCAAGATCCGCTCCCACCGGACGGCGCGGCCTTCTACCGGGTCCAAGCCGAGTAAGAATCGACTCGGGATCCGGGATCACCGTCTCCAGATTATTACGTGACGGGATGGGCCGCGCTGGTGTAGGCAATCACCTTTCCGCTCGTTCCGACCCGTAGGTCCCGAGCGGAACCGACGCGTACGATGAAACACCTGTTGAGCCTCGAGGCCCTGTCCGGCACTGAAATGCGGGAGATCCTGAACCGTGTTCCCGCGTTCAAGAACCGCCGGGGTCAGCATGACCGACCGCTGTCCGGCCAGACCTGGGCGCTCATCTTCAGCAAGAGCTCCACCCGGACCCGCGTCAGCTTTGAAGTGGGCCTGAGGGAGTTGGGTGCCGAGGTGCTCTTCCTCAATGCCGGAGACATCCAACTCGGCCGCGGCGAACCCATCAAGGACACCGCCCGCGTCCTCGGACGGATGATCCACGGCGCGGTGATCCGCACCTTCGCCCAGCAGGATGTCGAAGACTTCGCCCAGTTCTCGGGCATTCCCACGGTCAACGCACTGACCGATGCCGAACACCCCTGCCAGATTCTCACCGACATCTTCACCTTCGAAGAGCAACGGGGTGAATCCATCCAGGGCAAGGTGGTCACCTTCGTGGGCGACGGGGCTTGCAACGTGCCCGCGAGCTGGATCTGGGCCGCCGCCCGCCTAGGCTTTGAACTGCGCATCGCGGCCCCGAAGGCCTACCAACCCGATGCAGAGCTCCTTCGCAAGGCGGGTGGATCCATCCACTGCACCGAAGACCTCGATGCGGCGGCCAGCGGCGCTGATGTGCTCTACACGGATGTCTGGGTGTCGATGGGCAAGGAGGCTGAAGGCGCTCAACGCCTGAAGGATCTGGCCGGTTACCAAATCAACGAGGCCCTGGTCCGTCGGGCCAGACCGGGAGCCCTGGTGATGCACTGCCTGCCGGCCTATCGCGGCAAGGAGATCACCGAGGAAACCCTCGAAGCCCACGCCGACACCATTTTCCGGGAAGCCGAGAACCGCCTCCACACCCAGAAGGCCATTGTCGACTGGATGGTCCGCTGAGATTGGTGTGCGGCCGCGCGAATCCCGCCCGTGCCATGAAACTCCTCGTCGTCAGCGATCCGCACTGGGCGGGGCCGGCCGAACTACCCCGACGCGGATACGAGGCGCGGGCGATGCCTCATCGGATCCAGCGCATTCTGGCCGCCGCCTGGCGCAAAGGTTTCTGGCTGGCCGATCCCATGGCGCACAACGACAAGTTGGACCGCATCCTGGCCCTCAATCCCGATCCGGATCTGGTCGTCGCCAACGGGGACTATTCGGTGGATTCAGCGTTCGTGGGGATCTCCGACGATGCCGCCTGTGACAGCGCGCACCGATGCTTGAACGCCTTGCGGGCTGCCTATGGTGATCGGCTGCTCCCGGTGATCGGGGACCACGAACTCGGCAAGCACAGCCTCTTCGGCGGTGTGGGAGGCCCACGCTGGGAAAGTTGGTTGCGGCTCGAGTCCCGCTTGTCCATTCCCGCCTGGTGGCAACGGGACATCGGCCGTCATCGCCTCATCGCCGTGCCATCGACCCTGGTGGCGCTGCCCGCCTTCGAGTCGGAGCTGTTGCCGGAGGAAGCGCCATTCTGGAGAGCGGAGCGACAACGAGTCCTCTCCGAGATCCGGGCGGCACTGACTGCGCTTGAAGCCGACCGCCGCATCATTCTCTTTTGCCACGATCCTTCCGCCCTACCGTTTCTGGCGGAGCTGCCGGAGGTCCGGGACCGCCTCCCTCAGTGGGAGTCGACCATCATCGGACACCTGCATTCACCAGCCATCGCCCGCTTGGCCACGTTGCTGGCGGGCATGCCCATTCTCCGGGGGCTGGGGTCGTCGGTGAAACGCTACTCGACCGCCCTCCATCGGGCACGGGCCTGGAAAGAATTCCGGGTGCGCCTGTGCCCATCGCCGACCGGGGCTCAAGCGCTCAAAGACGGGGGCTGGATCACGGCCGAATGGGACCCGGAGAGCCCGGCTCCGATCCCGTGGCAACACCACCGACTCCCCTGGTAACCCCCGGCCGCTCCGGCGCTCTCACTCGTCCCAACCCGTGCACGATCCGAGGCATGCTCCGCTGCTCCGCCTCACCGGAGGCCTCTTCAAAGAGCCACAAGACCCCGATTCGCCTCGCTTGCTCCCCGGGTGGTGGTGACGGATCCTAACCTCTCAATGTCTGCACTGCCCCGATTGGTGTTCATGGGAACCGCCGACCTCGCCGCCACAGTGCTGCGAAGCCTGGCGGCCGACCCGCGTTGGCAAGTGATCCTCGCGGTGAGCCAGCCGGATCGACCCAAGGGACGCGACCTGGCACTGCAGCCCACCCCCGTCAAGCAGGCCGCACTCGAGCTGGGCATCGTGGTCGATCAACCGGCCAAAGCTCGTGATCCCGTCTTCATCGAACGCCTCCGCTCCCTGACCCCCGATCTCATGGTGGTCGCCGCCTACGGGCAACTGCTGCCGCAAGCGCTCCTCGACGTCCCCCGTCACGGCTGCCTCAACGTCCACACGTCGTTGCTGCCGGCTTATCGGGGAGCCGCCCCCATCCAATGGGCCTTGGCCGATGGACTGCAGGAAACCGGCGTCACCCTCATGCGCATGGATGCTGGTTTGGACACCGGACCCATCGTCACCACGGCCACCACCCCGATCCATGACGCGGACACCGGCCAGACA
>CANHYD010000193.1 GCA_947464705.1 Verrucomicrobiota bacterium
TGAGCCTGCTTCCCGGTTGGTTGCTGCTGGGTGAGCAACCCGTCGGTTGGCAATGGGCCGGCATGGCGTTGGTCCTGGCGGGCAGCCTCCTGTTGGGTGGAACGGGAGGTTCGTCGGGCCGTCCAGGGTCGTTGTTCTTGGATCGAGGGGTTCAACTTCGCTTCTTGGCTTTGGTGTTTTCGGCCGCCGAGGCCGTGACCTTGAAACGGGCGCTGGCGGTTTCTGATCCCGCACGAGCCTTTGCCGGATGGGTGCTGCTGGGTTTCCTGGTGGCGGTCCCGTTTGCCTGGAAGGCCCGCGGAGCCTGTCCCCAAACCGCAGCCGCAGCCCTGCGCCATCTGCCGTCCGGACTGACGCTGGCGCTGACGACGGGGATCATGCAGGGCTGCACCTTTGTGATCCTGAATTTCTTGCCCACGGGGATCGCGTTGTCGTTCTTTCAATTGTCCGCGGTGCTGAGCGTGTGCTTGGGGCGGGCCTTTTTTGGGGAGCCCCAGTTTGCCCGCCGACTGGCCGGCGCCACCATCATGGCGCTGGGGGCTGCACTCCTGGCGGCGGCCTAATGAATTCCAGACCGAGGCGCGGGGTAGGGTGTTTCTCGGCGTGACAGACAGCCCAACGTGTTGTTGATTGGGCCCACAATGAAACGAATCCTTTTCGCGCTGGCCGCCGCGCTTCTCTGCGGCCTTGCCGTGTCTGCCGAAGACAAGGCTCCCACCAAAACCGACAAAAAAGAAACCCCAGTGAGCAACACCACCAACGAGGTCGCCGTCATCAAGACCGTCGCCGGCGACATGGTCATCGAGTTCTGGCCCGATGTGGCCCCGAAGACCGTCGAGAACTTCAAAACCCTGGCCAAGAAGGGCTTTTACGATGGCACCGCGTTCCACCGGATCATCAAGGGTTTCATGGTCCAGGGCGGCGATCCGCTCACCAAGGACGAGACCAAGCAGAACCGCTGGGGCACCGGCGACCCGGGCTACAAGATCAAGGCCGAGTTCAACGAGCGCTCCCACAAGCGCGGCGTGATCTCCATGGCCCGCTCCCAGGATCCGGATTCCGCCGGCAGCCAGTTCTTCATCTGCCACGGAGATCCCAGCTTCTTGGACCGCCAGTACACGGCCTTCGGCAAGCTCATCCAGGGCGATGACGTTTTGGAGAAATTGGCCACCACCAAGACTGGCTTCCAGGACCGTCCGGAAAAGCGTCAGGGCGTGGAGAGCATCCAGATCGTGGATCGCGCCACCTTGAAGTAATCGCAGCCTTTGGCGATCGTTGACGGCGGTGGGGTTAAAGTCCCTGCCGCCGTTTTTCTTTTTTTGTGGAAGCTGAAACCGTCACCGCCATCACCACCATCCTTCAAGGGTTCGGGTGTCCGCCCGACAAATGCCCTGAGATGGCCCTGCAACTCCATCGACGCGCTGGCCAGCTCTCCGAGGCCAAAGGCCGCTCCTACGAGGAGGCTCTCGGTCATTTACTGCGGGCCATGGCGGGAGGGTGGGCGGCACAGTCTCAGGTTCAAACAAACCATCCTCAGGCATGAGTCCGTTGGATTGCAGCGGTGAGATCCGCTCGTGGCCGGATCTGGGGACCCAATCCGTGGGCAATTTCCGGATCTTCCAACTCCGTTCCGTCCGTCGCCGCAGTCCGCGCAATGGCGTGGAGCGGGACTTCTATGTGATGGATTGCTCGGATTGGGTGAATGTCATCGCCATCACCGCAGCGAATGAATTGATTCTGGTGGAGCAGTTCCGGCACGGCGTGGCGGCAGTGGAATTGGAGGTCCCGGGCGGCATCATGGACCCGGGCGAGACCGATCCCGTGGCGGCCGGACTTCGGGAATTGCGGGAAGAAACCGGCTACGTCGGCGATGGAGCCATCGAGATTGGTTGCGTGCTGCCCAATTCGGCCATCCAGAGCAACCGGTGTCGAACGGTCTTGGTCCGGAATTGTCGGCGGGTTGGTGACTTGGAGTTGGACGATTCTGAGGACATCGCGGTGCGCCTCTTTCCGGCTTCTGAAATTTCCACCCTGGTGACTGGAGGACATATCCGCCACTCCTTGGCCGTTGCGGCGTTGTACCACTACGAGCTCTGGTCCCGGTCCGCGCCGAGCCCGACTACGAACTAACCGGGGGTGCCGCCCAATACCTTCTTTTGGGGCCGTCGCGGGTTGTCACCTGGATTTTTCGCGCTCCCCCTTCCGTTTGGAAGCATCCGAGGGCATCTTCCGCCACATCATGAAACTGACGTGGAGAGATTCCGAAGACATCGCCTGGGCTTTGATGGATGCATTTCCGGATCAGGACCCCTTGAAGCTGAGCTTCCCGAAATTGCACAAGATGGTCTGCGAGTTGCCCGAATTCGGCGACAAGCCCGAGGCTTCCAACGAGAAGATTCTCGAGAACATCCAGATGGCCTGGTACTCGGAGCAGAAGTGAGCGTTCGGCCGATGGTGCCTAGGTAGGGACCGATCTTCGAGCGGTCCGTGTCTGCAGACGTGGCGCTTCCGGAGAAATCGCCCTACTTCGGAGGTGCGTGGGTGAGGCAGTGTTTGCCGCAGGAATCCAGAATGTAGCTGGATGAGCCCTTGAGTCTGATCGTGCACCGTAGCGCGAAGAGCTCGGTGAGATGCCCCGCGAGAGATTGTCTCAAAGAAGCTATCGCAGTGCGGAAAAAACCTACCGCAGTAAGACAAGGACCGCACTGAGACAATTAACCCTGAGCGGTTGGCTCAGGGCAAGGTGGGGTGGCCGACGGGACTCGAACCCGCAACGACCAGAATCACAATCTGGGGATCTACCATTGATCTACGACCACCGACCGGCCTTTACGTTATGCAGGGGATCCCCCCATCGTCAAGCCGCACGCATCGGTCCTTCGCAATTAAAAATGGTCTGCCTCGAAAACTGATTTGGGTTGGAGCTGCCGGGACGGGATGGCGGGCCCGCTATCCGAAGCGGAGCCCCCCAGTCCGCAGAGGGACCGAGCGAGTTGGATTCTGCCTGATGCCGTGGTTACCGATGCGGTGGGTCTCCGCAGGACTCCAGATAAGGAATGGTGAGTGGACCCAGAGGGAGGACTGCGACGCGCGCTCCGGGACCGTAGCTCAGGAGAGCGGTTCGAACGGCCTCACCGATGTCTGGACAGGGTTCCAAGTGGGCTCTTCGCAGCAAGTCATCCGGCAGGCTCGAATGCACCAACACCCGCGCCTTGCTTTGGACGACTCCCTGAAGTTGCGCCTGCCACTGCTCGGGTCGGGAAAATCCTGGTGTTGCCAAACGGGCCAGTACGCCCTCAATCGAAGACTCCTCGCGCAGCAACAAATCGTAAGGGCTTCCGCTGGGGATTCCGTCGGAACACTCCGCTGCAAGGATGATGGTCCCGCCCGGGCGGACAATACGCGCCGCCGCAGACATGCCTTTGACTCCTTGGTACAAATTCTGGTCCAGAGGGAATCCCGAATTGGTGGTGACCACCACCTCGAAGGGGGACTCCACCCGTTGCATGGCCGACTGGCGCACAGTCTCACGTCCGGCACGGTGCGCCGTGGCGAGCTCTCCGGCAAAGACACCGGTGATTTCCCTCCGATCGTTCAGCGTGACGTTGAGCAGGAAACTGGGGCCGACGCGTAGGGCTATCTCCAGCATCTCTTCCCACACGGGATTGCCTTCACAGTGACCGAAACTGGCCTTGGGGTTTCCCAGATGATGAGCCCCATGGTTGCTCATGACGGTGTCCACATGAGCCACACCGGGCATGATGCCTTTCGGGCCACCGCTGAACCCGGCGAAGAAATGCGGCTCAATGAACCCCGTGACGATGCGGACATCGGCCTCCACGCAGTGGCGGTTGATCCAAGCCGGGACGCCGGTGCTCGTTGTCCCGAGGGCCACACAGGCGTCGTGGTTGAAAGGTTCATGGTTGAGCACCTTCCAGTTGGCCACCACTTCGGGCGTGAGCAGTTGCTCCAATTCTTCCCGGGTGCAGGGTCGGTGGGTGCCCAGTTGGCAGAGGAGGGTGACCTGATCCCGTTGCACTCCGGCTCCTTCCAGATAGGCCAAGAGCCACGGAATTAGCCGATGGTTGGGGGTGGCTCGAGTGATGTCGGTGAACAAGATGCAAATGCGGCAACCGGGTTTGAGCCACTCCCGCAAGCGAGCGACTCCCAGCGGTGTCTCTAGCGCCGCCAGCACGGCTGCGTGTTCGTCTTGAAGGGACGGTGCCGGGCGCGGTTCAATCACCACCGTGGCATCGTCGGGGAAGGTCACCGGAAGCCAGCCGCGTCCGTAGGCGAGGGGAACCGTCATGACCCGGCAGTCAACCCGGCTGCCCCTGGAAGGAAATGTGAAAAATCAGGTTTTTTCAAAAAAGCAGTTGCTCCCACCAAGAACCGCCTCTAATTCTGTGGAGTCTGAAGCCCGTCTGCGTTGAAGGTCTCCTTCCTCGTAGCTTCCCCAAGTCAAAATTCCCGCGGCCCTTACTTCTGCCGCATCTCTGGGACCGGGCTCTTCCGACACACCACAGCGCATGAGCAATCAGCAATCACCGGAGGAATTTGTTCCCCGGTCTCAGGAGCCTAATCCGGCCCCTTCATCGTCACCGCAACCGGCCCACGGACCCGATTCGGGTGACGCACGCCCCACCGGAGGAGAGTCCTCCGGGTTTCAGGGAAATCCCCAACAGGGTGGGCCACAGGGGCAGCAAGGGCATCAAGGCACCTTCCGTCCGGGCGGCGGCCAAGGCGGCTTCCGTCAAGGCGGCGGCGGCGGCGGGCGTCGTCATGGTGGTCACCATCAACGACATGGGGGGCATCAAGGGCAGCGCCACAATCAAGGCGGTGGCGGCAATCGCGGCTATAACCAGCAAGGGGGCAATTATCAGGGCGGCGGACAGGGTGAAAACCGCGGTGGTAATCCGGGTGAAAATCGGGGCGATAATCGGGGCGGTAATCCGCCTCAACCCCAGGGCGAGCCGGTCATCATGGAAGGCTGGCTGGAGATGTCCGAAAAGGGCTTTGGATTCTTGCGTTCCTCGAAGGGGAATTTCGCACCGAAGCCGACTGACGTGTTCCTCACGCCCGATTCCATCAAACGATTGGCCCTTCGCGAGGGTTGCCAGATCAAGTGTTCGGTCAATCCGCCGCACCGGGGCAGCAGCCCTCAGATGCGCGAGGTCATCGAAGTCAATGGCAAGTCCTATCAGGACTACTTGCA
>CANHYD010000194.1 GCA_947464705.1 Verrucomicrobiota bacterium
ATTCAACGGTGGCCGTGGCAGCTCGGACACGCAGTTCTACTTCGAGGCGACGAAGGCGGGTGTGTACCTGTTCCGTCTGCTGTGGATGGAGGGCAATGGCGGCGCGAACGTGGAGTGGTTCACGGTCAACGCCGACGGTACTCGCGCGCTGGTCAACGGCACGCAAGCCGGAGCTCTGCGCTCCTTCCGCCGCCGCACCGTCGCCGAGCCGGGTGGTGGTTCCACGACTCCGCTGGCTTTCTCCAGCATCGTGCGCAACGCCAATGGTTCGATCACCCTGACCTGGACCGGTGGTGGCACCCTCCAGTCGAGCGCTTCAATCCAAGGTCCTTGGACCGATGTTGCTGGGGCTACCAGCCCCTTGACGCTGACTGCTGACCAGGCGTCGCAGTTTGCTCGCTTGCGCCGCTAAACGGCCCGTCGCGAATGATTGCGGAGGGGTCCTTGGGTTTCCCCGGGGCCCCTCCTTTGTTGTTGTTGGAAACCACAGAAGTAACTCGAAGAATTCCCGATCATGAAGACAACATCGCGATTGCTCGTGAGTGTAATTGGGTTGTGGATTCATGGAGTTGTCGCCACTGCGTTGGCGGGTGATCGGTTGGTGGACTGGATTTGGCCCATGGTTCAGCCCCCTGCGTCGTTGCTGGCCACGAATCTTCCTCAGGCTGAACGCACCCAAGGCTACATGGGATCGGCCCAGTGCAGTGCTTGTCATGCCGAGGAGCACTCCGCGTGGCATCGGTCTTATCACCGGACCATGACCCAGCCGGCCATGGCCGAAACGGTGCTGGGCCGCTTCGACGGTCAGACGATCGATGTCGGAGGCCTCGCTTACCGAGTATTTCGTGAGGAGGGTGGCTATTGGGCCGAGATGCCGGATCCCGATCTCATGATGCAAGCCGACTCCTTGGAGAAGCCGGTGGATCGGCGGAAAATCCCCAGGGTGCGTCGACCCGTCGTCATGACCACGGGATCCCACCATTACCAAACCTATTGGGTGGCCAGCCAGCGGGTGCCGGGTCTGCTCCAGACCTTGCCGCTGGTTTATTTGATCTCCGACCAACGCTGGATGCCTCGCGACGACGCCTTTCTGCGAGGGCCCGAGGACCGTCAACGGCTCATCATCCAGTGGAATCATCAGTGCATTCGGTGTCACAGCACCGCGGGGAATCCGGGCCTGGATGAAACCAGTGGTTTGCTGAAGACGAAGGTCGGCGAGTTGGGGATATCTTGCGAAGCGTGCCACGGGCCTGGTGAGAGGCACGTGGCTGAGCGGCGGGCTATGCAAGTGGAGCCCTCTCTTCATGGCCCACCCGCTTACGATCTGGTCAATCCCTCCAAGCTCGATCACCGCAGGTCCAGTGAGGTGTGCGCTCAATGCCACGGCGCTTACATCCTGCGCCCAGAGCAGGCCATGCGTTTCGCCACCAATGGACCGGCGTATCGCCCGGGAGATCGGCTTTTCCAGACTCGGTATGAGGTGAAGCACCCGCGGGTCGATCCGAGGCCCGAGCGGGTGGCAGACTACCGGCGCAATCCTGCCTTCTTCCGTGAGCAATGGTGGGACGACGGAACCATTCTGGCCGGAGGTCGTGAGTTTAATGGTTTGGCCGCGTCCAAATGTTTTACCCGAGGCACCTTGAGTTGTGCCACGTGTCATACGATGCACGGGTCGGATCCTGACGACCAATTGAAGCCCTCTGGGGCGACCCCGCAATCGTGCATCACCTGCCACGGCGAGCCTCGGTTCACGGATAAAATTTCTGAGCATACCCATCACCGGAAGGGATCCGAGGGTTCCAATTGCCTCAACTGCCACATGCCTCACACGACTTATGCGTTGTTCAAGGCCATCCGCTCCCACCAGATCGAATCCCCGAGCAACGAACGGTTGTCTCGTTATGGGACACCCAATGCGTGCAACCTCTGTCACTTGGACCAGACACTCGCTTGGACGCGCGACAACCTGTTTGTCCAGTATGGACAGAAGCGATACCCATTGACGGCCGAGCAGGAACGTATTTCGGCCGGGGCCCTCTGGATGTTGCAAGGCAATGCGGCCCAGAGGGTGATTGCTGCGTGGCATACGGGTTGGCAGCCCGCATTGCAGGCCTCCGGAACCAATTGGATGACACCCATCCAGGCGCAGTTGCTCTCGGACGATTACGCGGTCATCCGTCGCGTGGTTTCCGGGGCGCTTTCACCGAATCCGGACTTCGATGCCGCGGCGTATGATTTCATGGCTCCGGCCGAGACATTGCGCGGCGGCACCCGGAAGGTGCTTCAGAAATGGTTGGAGGACGTACGGCCGAGGCAACGGACCGGTGAAGCCGTTTTGATCGGATCCGATGGAGCGTGGAACCAAGCCGAAGCAGACGCCTTACTGGGTAAGCGCGACCAACGGTCGGTTACCATCCAAGAGTGATCAGTTGGGGTTGTCCAGTGGGTCGAGGGTCCAAACCACCCGGGTTTGTGGGACAAACGCCTTGCCGAGGTTGGGGCTTCCGGGAGCGGTGTCGATAACCTGATTACCCCGGAGATTTTCGGCATGTCCGTCGGCGAAGACCAGGTTCCCGCTGCCGGAGTGTCGGGCTGAGAAGCGGTTGGCGAAGGCGTGCGGTTGCCCGTTGTAGGCCGACTGATTGGGATGAAACCGGAGTTCATCCGGCAGTCCGGCTTCGGTGAAAACGACGGTCTGCGACGCCATTTGAACGGCAGCGAGCTTGGAAGGTTCACCGTTGCGGATGAGCTTGGAGTTCATCGCCAACGAAAAGAACGGTGAGGCCTTTCGAATTGCGGTCGCCGGAAGCTTTGCTGCAGGGCAGGTGAAGAGGGAGGATTTTTCGTAGAAGGCTTGACCGTTGGTCGAGTAGTCGCGGACGGGACGCAGCCCGATGCGCGGAGGAATCGCGTTGCACCAGAGATCCGAGTTGTTGGTGCTCTGGGCCTGAAGCCAGGTCAACTGGTCTTGGCTGAAGGGCTTTTCGCGGGGGAGGTAATCGAGGTTGTCTTCGGTGTAGAGCATCAACCCGAGCCCCCATTGCTTCTGCTGGTTGAGGCAGGCGATCCGCACGGCGCTGCCCTTGGCCCTTGCTAAGGCCGGAAGCAGCATGCCTGCAAGGATCGCGATGATGGCGATAACGACCAGCAACTCGATGAGCGTGAATCCACGGTCGGAGCGGTGGATTGGTTGCCGGTAGAGCGTCCGACTCATTGAACCTCCACCCGATACAGCCCGGACGCGGCGGCGGTTTGAGGCAGACTCAGCAAGAAGTTGACCGGTCCATTGACCGTGGCCGACTGAGCGTCGCCGACGCGGGCCCAGAGGCCATTGATTTCATCGCGGCGTTGCAGGTGGTAGGTGCGTCCCGCCTCGGCCTTGAGACTGATCCGCAGAGAACCCTCGGTCTGCGTGAGGCTAATCACGGGAGACGCAGGCGGTTGGATGATCGCCCCGGCTCGTATTCGCCCCGGTGATCCCCATTCCTTGACGCCTTCCAGAGTCGCGGGAGCCTGAAACACGCCATTTTGGTCCAGCAAACTGAGCTTTCCGAACTCCCGGGTATCTGGATCAAAATTGAAGCTGATGCCCGGGTCTCCTGCGGGAAAATCCACGCTGTCGATGGTGTCGGTGTTGGAGGTGGCGGTGGCATTCCAGAGGCGTAGACCGTCGCCGCCGGAGCTCAGACCGATGCCGCTGCCCGTGTAAGTCACGATCTTCAGGCCAGCCGGGATGTTGTTGCTGCCCCACCACGAGAGGAACTGACCCGGAGTCAATCGCTCGACGAACACGATGGACTCACCGGGCAGGATCACCAGGTTGGTGTCGGCGATGGTCAGGGCGCTTGCGAGACTCGCGCTGTTGTCGTCGAAGCGCCATTGGCTCAAAGAGATCGGCATGGGTGAGAAGGAGGTGATTTCCCACCAATCTTCTGGCCCAAAGCCCATGCGGTCGATGAAGCCCGGATCGAGTGTCGTACGGGCGCTGCTCACCTCAGTGATGCGGATGTCTGGGCGGCTGAGCACGAGGAGTTGGAGCGAGTGGGAGATGGAACCGCTCGCGTTCGAAGCTGCGACAGAGTAGAGCCCGGCTTGGGTTGCCACCACCGATGGGAGTGTGACTGTAGCGCCCGTTGCTCCGGCGATGGGTTGACCATTGAAGGACCATTGATAGGTCGGCTCCGGCACGCCGGAAGCCGTTGCGCTGAAGGTCGCCGATCCACCGCTCAGAACCGTCAGGTCGGGCGGAGTCTGGACCCAGCGCGGCGCCGATGGAGCTGCCGCGATTTGGAGGCGGGCACCGGTGCTGGTCTGGGTCTCCAGACCGTTGTCGAGCCGGACCGAGTACAGACCGCTGAGCGGGGCTTGAACATTCGGGACAGTCAGGCTCGGAGCGGTTTCACCCGGAATTGGTGTGCCGTTGAAGTTCCATTGGTACCGCGGTCGCGGCAGTCCGGCCACTTCCAGGGTGAAGGTGGCCGTATCACCCGGGTTGACGGTCAGATCTGCAGGGGGGCGCGTGATGGTCAGGGGGATGCTGGTTCTGGCCAGGCCCGGGGAACCCCAGTCGCCACCGTCGGACGCGGCGAAAGCTCCGGAAGTCTCCGGGGTTGTGCGCGCTGTCAGGAGCCCTGTCGTCGAGTCGCTGGTGAACGAGGCGGAGTTGGTGCCGGTGGCTGCGAAATCCACGGAGACAGTCGGTGATGCCCCGGCTGTCGCCTCGGCGTCCCAAAGTCGGATTCCGTCGCCAGTGGAGCTCAGTCCGATGCTTGCGGCCGAGTAACTGATGATCTGGAGCGAAGGCGACAACGATGCGCCCCACCAAGAGCGGAAGGATCCTGCGTCGATGTCTTGGACAAACACGATCGATTCTCCTGGGGAAATGGTGACCGAACCGAGAGTCACCGCGCCGTTGGTCAGGCCGCCGTTGGAGTCGTTCAGCCGCCACCCACGCAGATCGATGGGATTTGTTCCGTAGTGCGTCAGCTCAAACCAGTCGGCATGCAGGTTTGGCGTTCCGTTGGTGGATTGGTTGGAATGAACCTCCGTGACCGCTAACTGTGCTTGGAGTCCGAGGGTCGCAAACAGGCAGGTCGTTGAGATCAGCAGTTGTCTTACCAGGGTGACAAGGGTCATGGCTCGGGTCGCTTGGATTTCGGATTCGACTTCTGAGGGGCGGAGGAGTCCCGCAAA
>CANHYD010000195.1 GCA_947464705.1 Verrucomicrobiota bacterium
CCGGGCGGTCTGAGGGTTCGGAATCGTCAATGGGCGGTCTGTGGGTGTGGTGGCCTCACTGGGTGACACAGGGTTTGTGGGTTGGGCGGGAACGCCGGGTCGGGGGACCCGGCCTACAGGGTGAGCCCGTAGGCTGGGCGCTGTGCTGTAGGCCCGGTGCCCTCACCGGGCGGTCTGAGGGTTCGGAATCGTCAATGGGCGGTCTGTGGGTGTGGTATCCTTACCGGGCGACCCAGCGTTTGGGGCCGGGTGGGAACACGGTTGGTATCGGTGCAGTGATCGGTCAGTGTCGGCGTTTTTGGCGTCGTTGCCAGAGGACCAGCGCCCCTGTTCCGACGATCATGAGAGTCCAGGTTTCGGGTTCGGGCACGATGGCCGGGGTAGTGAGGGGATCGACTGGGGTGAGACCAGCGGCCTTGTATTGGGCTTTGGTCTCGAGGACGACGGCTCCGCTGACCGGCGTGACCAGTTGCCAGAGTCCAGCCAGGGCGACGGCCTCCGTGGTTTTGCGTTGCCGGCGCAGTTGGTTGATTTGGTCACGGGCCCAGAGGCGGACGAGATGGCGCGATGCGGTGGGGCCGTTCGTGTTTCCATTTTCGGATCGCTCGCGGCGCCAGTGCCACTCGGGAGCCAGCCCAGTCCAGGTATCGAGAAACCGTTTCAGATCGTCGTCCAAAGTGCCGAGTCGGGGCAGGGATTCATACAGGGACTGTGAGGACCATTCCTTGGCGGCGACATGGGGCCCCGCCGTGAGCTGGAGGTCCACCAGTCGGGCTCCCGTGGCTTCGCCTCGCTGGAGTCGCTGCGTGATCGACTGGGGATCACCCAAGAGAACGGGCACGTTGCCATGGATCCAAAGCACCGTACCGCCGGCCTGTTGAGAAGCCCAACCCCAGGCAGCCTCTAGCGCCGGTAGCGGATCGTGGCCGCCCTCGAACTTCGGCGTGTTGCGTTCCATCTGCTCGACGGCGGCCTTGAAGGGGCCTTCGTTGATGGTTGCCGCGTCGCGGATTCCGTCCTCGTAAGCCCAGAGGCGCAGGTCGCCTCGGGCTGGCGTTGAAGCCAGATACTGCCGGAGTGCCTCCCAGCCATCCCGTCCGTCTCGGCCTCCGTCCACCACCACGGCCAACCTCCCTCGAGAGGGGTTTGTGACGGAAGAGATCGCTTGTCGCACGGTGGCGTGCGGAGTCGAACGGTCATCGATGCTCCATGGACTGGTGGCCTCGGCCTTGCGCTGCAGTTTCAAGGTGGGGAACGCGTGGGGCCCCCAATGGAACGGGATGGTCGCTGTCAGGTGGTTGGTGCCGGTGCTGTTCCAGCCCCAGGCGGACGGCGGGTTCAGGATCTTTTGTGGGGACTCAAGCCAGACGAGATGTTGCAGAGTCTCGGCGAAGGCAAAGTTGCGTTCCACGATGCGGGGCCAGACGAAGGCGACCTCCTGGGCCCCCAGCGGTGTCAGGGGTGCGGTGATGCCGAGGCGGACCTTCATGGTTCCGCCCTTGGGGGGCACCGGAAAGCATTGCATGAGCACGCGGTCGGGGCCGGAGGTGGTGACGAGGACGGGGTCGCGTCGCTGGGCGACGGCCACTTGTTGATAGGCGGCGCGGACCTCGCCGCGGCCAGCGAAGGCGGCTTCTCGTTCTTCGCCGTACACCCAGAGGGTCAGGCGCGAAACGACCCCACCGGGGGGCAACTGGATTTCGGCCCGAGCCTCGCGTTGGCGCGACGCATGGTCGTTGCGGAATTCGAGGATCCATTCGGTGTACCCCCAACCGTCGTCGGCGTTGCTGGTGACATCGAGGCGGGACGATTGTAGGGACAGGCCGGACACATGGCCGGCAACCGCCTCACCGCCGACCGATCGGTCCCACTCGAAGTCTTCGAACATCTGCCGACCGACGCCCCGCAGGGAACCCAGCGGGGGACGGACTTCATTGAAGGCGCGGCCAGTGACCTGAAAATACACCGCCTGGGCGGCTTCTGGCGTGACGGTGAAGGGGCGGGATTTGCGGTTCTCGAACGGATCCAACGCATTGTCCCACATCTGGCGCCGAGTCCCATAGCAGGCGCGCAGCACCGTTTCTTCGGTGCCCCATTTTCGCAGCCACCGGATGGACGCCCGCCGGTCGGAGGGTTCTTCGGCATCAATGGCGTCGCGCAACGCGCGTGCCGTGAAAAACTCCGGCAGTGCCAACACGGCCAAAATCAGCAATGCCCCGGTGGCGGCGGTCCAGGTGTGGCGTGGCCCGATGATCGAGTTTGCTTGAGCGCGTTTTCGGCAGGCCGATCGAAGGCGGAGACCAAAAATCCACGCGATCAAGGGGGCCAACGGGATGAGTCCCACGCCGTAGAACAGGATGCCGACTGCAGCCAGCGGCGTGACCGGGGCGTAGGCCACGGCGTAAGCCCCGGAGATGCCCAAGGAAGCAGACAACATCCAGGCGAACCATCGGGGCAGGGGTTGAGTAGAGCGTTCCAGATACCAGAGTCCCAAGGCATTGGTGATGGGCACCAAGGCGATGAGCAGGATGTGGAATGGGGTGGGGATGGGATCGAGGAGTTCGGATGCTGAGGGGCGTTCGACCCATTCGAGAATCAGGGTTCCCAGCGGCAATAGAACGCCCAGAAAGGCGCGGAGGATGAGCCACAGCCAACTTTTTCCGGATCGGCCTTCGGCAGATGGTGAGGGTGCCTGGGCTTGGCTTAGAGCCGTGGAGATGGGAGTAGGAATGGTGGGGATCTCGAGGAGGCTGGGATCCACTTGCGCGAGGATGCGCCGGACATCCGACTCGGTGACCACGGACAGGTTCAGGGAAGCCGCCTCGCGTTCGACGTGGTCGCGCAAATCGGCGACGACTTCGTCCGCCTCGGCACCGTCAGCGGCGAAGCGGGCGCGGTGCCGGTCGAGGGAGAGTTGAAGGGCAGCGCGGGCGGTGGGGGTCCAGGTGGTCATAGTTGGCCTCCGACTTGTCGGGTGCTGCGCTCAAGGGTTTCGAGGAACACGTTCATGGTCTCCAAGGTGCGAAGTCCTTCGGGGGTCAGGGAGTAGTACTTGCGGGCGGGGCCGCTGCTGGATTCCTCGAGGCGGGTGGTGACGAGGCCGGCGAGTCGCAGGCGGGACATCAGGGGATAGAGGGTTCCTTCGGTGAGGCCCATTCCGGGCACTTGCGAGAGCTCTTTGACCAGTTCGTAGCCGTAGCGTTCACGGATGGCGAGAGTCCGCAGGATGCACAGTTCGAGGACGCCCTTGCGCATTTGGACCACCCAATTGTCAAAGAAGTCCGACATGGCTTGTTGGGGCGAGGGGCTGATCAGAACCAGGAGGTCTTGGCGGTGACCGAGACGTTCAGGTCGGGGTGAATCACGGCCTCGACTCGGTACCGGCCTTGGGGTTCGAAGTAGCCCTGTTTTCCAGAGTCCACGGTTCGCTGTGCGGCATCGAAGCGCAGGCCGAGGCCGGATTCGCCACTGGGTTTGATCGTCCAGCGGTGTTGCGTGTTCGGTTCGAGGGTGGGGAGGCGTTCTGAAAATCCCGACCCGGAGACGACGATGTTGCTCAAGGTGTGGGGCGAGTCGTTCTTCACGGTGATGCGCGGGGCGGGGTTGCAGCCGCACAGGGCGGCGACGAGGCCTAGGGCAAGGAGGCTGGGGATGGCAGTCATGGCTGAGGGTCTGGGGAAGCAGTCGGGAGATCCGGGTGCGATGGATCGGCGCTGTTCAGGCGATGTCCGGGTGTCGCGGTTCGGTGGTGGGTGTTTTAGGTCGGAGGGCCCGCAGGACCCAGCGGATGGCGCCGTAAAGGGTGAGGTGGGGGAGGAGCCACAGGAGGGCGTACAGCCAACCGAACATCAGTGCGAACAATTCGGGGGCTCCGGATTGTTCGGCGGGTCGGTCGGCGGTGGTTGCTGCGCCGAAAGCCAGGGCCCACCCGACGGTCAGGGTGATGAGGGCGACGGTCCACCATGGCATCCACTTCGCTCTGATCCATCGCAGCGTGAGCAGGATGGTGGGCAACAGGAGGAATCCCATAGTGCAAGCGAGGCAAGGCCAGCTTGTCGTCATAGGTACTTTGTGACGCAAGGTAGCTGGTGTCGCAAGTGTTTGTTTTGGTTTTGTGGGTTTGGGAATTGGCGTGGGTGTGGGCGTGGGTGTGGGCGTGGGTCTGGGTGTGGGTCTGGGTGTGGGTCTGGGTGTGGGTGTGGCTCCGCGGGACCGGTCCTGCGCGCGCAGGGAAGCTCGGGGGAGCTATGGACTTTTCGCGCTGTGCGCGAAGGGGGGAGGGTGATCGCTTCCAGTGCTTGCTTCGGCCCGGTCCCGCTGCCGCTGGGTGATGTCCGGGGTGATGTTGCTGACTTTTGGGGACAGGCTCCCTTGGGAGGATTGGAGATTGGAGATAGGCTGGACTTTGGATGGATTGCGGATTGGGGACAGGCTGTTTTGGGTCGGTGGGCATGCTCCGCGGGACCGGTCCTGCGCGCGCAGGGAAGCTCGGGGGGAGGTATGGACTTTTCGCGCTGTGCGCGAAGGGGAGAGGGTGATCGCTTCCAGTGCTTGCTCCGGCCCGGTCCCGCTGCCGCTGGGTGCGTTGTGGGCGGATGGAAATTGGGCTCGGGAGGTGGTGGGTCTGGGAGGTTGTCGGTGCTTTTCGGGTGATGGTGAGGTGGGGTCGTGGGTGTGCGCTTCGCGGGTCGGGCCTCGTTCGCAGAGATTCTTCGGAAGGAGGAGCTTTCGCGCGGTGCGCGAGGGGTGGGTTGCTCAGACTCCACTGCTCTCCGCGGCCCGTCCCGCTGCCGCTGGGTGCGTTCATCGATCTGATGAGGCTAGTGCAGCGTCCCAATGAATTATTTATTAACAGGAACCTACCGTGCCATCGTTTGGACATGGCATGTCCGTAGGTTCCATTGGAGCCCTCCCCAGAGCAACGGTCAGAACTTCAGGGCCTGATCCCAGCGCCAAGAACGCCCCAAAAGGGGGGGGCGACGGGCTCGCATCGGATTGCTTGCCGCAGAAGGCAAAGACAACAAGAAGATAGCTGCTCTATTGGGCACCAGTCCTGTGACTGTGGGACTGTGGCGTCAGCGCATACTGGACTTGGGGCTTGCTGGTCTTCAGGAGGCTCCCAAAACCGGAAGGCCCAAGACGCTACCGGCCGAACAGGTTCAAACAGTGCTCAGCGAAGTAGTCCGCTCTC
>CANHYD010000196.1 GCA_947464705.1 Verrucomicrobiota bacterium
CAGAGAAGCAAACGCCTCCAGGATCCGCTCGGCCCACCCCCCGTCGACACGATGAGTGGGGACTGGCCCAACTGCCGGAGTTCCTCACCCGGGCCGGAATCGCCGACGACTCCGTGCGACTCGAAGAGGGATCAGGGCTGTCCCGCACCAACCGCGTCACCCCAGCCGCCACAGCGGCACTGTTGCGATTCATGGCGAACCACCCTCACCAGAAAGCCTGGAAGGAAAGCCTGCCCCTGGGCGGCGTGGACGGAACACTCAAACACCGGTTCAAAACAGGGCGTGCCCATCGCAAGGTACGAGCCAAGACCGGCAGCCTGCGCGGCGTCCACGCACTGGGTGGTTATGTGACCACGGCCAGTGGCGAAGAACTGATCTTCGCAATCTACGCCAATCAGGCCCAGGGCGATCCTCAGGTCCGCGCCCGGATGGATCGGTTCGTGGAGATTCTCGCCAACTCTCAGAACCCGGTGTCCCCGTCACCCGCCTCCGCCACAACACCGCGTTGAGTGCCCGATTCACCAGTCGAATTGCAGAGTACAAACCCCGGAACTGATCGAACGCAGTTGCAGGTTCGAGGCACCTCGAACGCGGAAGAAGCGAACCGCGGTGGACTCGGGCACTTGGATGCGACGCTGATCTCCGTCGACGGAGTAGGCGGCTTCCTCCGCAAAGGCGCCCCGGAGATCGGCTGCAGATTCCAGGACCGGCCACCCCGCAGGTGGCTGGGCGGAAGCCTGAAGGGTCAACCAAGCCGCATGACTCGAAACTCGGGTCATGTAGCCCAGGGTACCAGTGGCCGCGGCTCCGTCAGGCAACCACTCCTGACTGCCCGGTAGCCCGGCCCAGAGACCACGGGTGTCAAACAAGGCACCGTGCTGTGGCGCCGCGTTGGTGTCGGACGTGTAAGGCCCTTCCACCGCGTATCCCACCCCGGCCAGTTTCCACAGACCGTCCCGGTCGAGCACAAACGCACCCGAACCGGAATCGCCGCCAGAATAAATCCCTTCATCCGCACCGGCCGACCCGGAGAAATCAAAAACCAGCAACTCCCCTACGGGCGACCGGTTGACTGCCACCGAGCCCTTCACCGTGTTGGTGCCCCAGCGTTGCACGCCATCATAGTCCCCCACCCACCACCCACGTCCCGGCACGACTTGCCCACGACGGCCGCCACGGCCGAACAACATCAGTGGCCGCCCCACTTCGCGCGTACCCGTGTTCAACGGCGCAAAATCCGCAAAACGGCCCGCCACGGTGACCACGTTGAGATCTGTTCCGGGGCGGTTCGTCAGCACCACGGTTCGGTAGTGGAGACCGCGGAACTCAAAGACATCACCTGGAGCCCCACCCAGATGGCGAGCCGTGACGAATTGGCGGGGGCCAATCACCGTTCCCAGTGCGAATTGCCAACGTCCTTGCCACTGCCAACCACTGGCGTCCAGAGCCCCGGAGGGGGGCGCGGCATTGCGCGTCGGATCACCGGAACCCAACACGATGATGGCGCGAGCGACCGGCAACCCAAGACTGCAGCCGAGGATCCACGCCCCCAGGATCACCGCGAACCGCAGCCAGCCTGCCTTCATGAATCCGAGGGCGGGACCGGGCGATCCTTCCGGTTGCGTTGCTCCAGGAAGAAGCTCTTGAGGATGTGCCGGCATTCCTCCTCTCGGACTCCGGGAGTGATCGCGCTGCGGTGATTGAGGGTGGGAAACTGCAGGAGATTCATGGCGCCCCCGGCGGCGCCCCCCTTGGCGTCGGGCGCACCAAAGACCACGCGCGCCAGTCGGCAATGGACGATGGCTCCAGCGCACATGGGGCACGGTTCTTTGGTGACGTAGAGCGTGCAGTCGGTCAGACGCCAATCGCCGACGGCTTCCTGGGCCATGGTCAGAGCCAGCATTTCCGCGTGCGCGGTCGCGTCCTTGAGGAGTTCGACCTGATTCCAAGCGCGCGCAATGACACGGTGCCCGCGAACAATCACCGCCCCAACGGGCACCTCTTGAGCATCATAAGCCTTGACCGCCTGCCGCAGGGCTTCGCCCATGAAAACGCGGTCCACCTCCGGGTCCGGAATGTCCGATTGGGAAAGGGGGTCCATGGTCAGGTGCGGCGCAGGGGGCTGCTCTGTTCGAGGGTCCAAGTGGAACCCCCCGTTTCGTGACAATGGGCGTGGGCCGCGAAGAACCCTCCACGATGACTCCAAAAGAGGGGCCAAATCTGCTCTCGATCGGTTTCAGGCAGATCCAACAGGGCCAATTCGGCGCGACTGTAGAATCCAAAATCCCCCTCCCGATGCGGCGGCGGAACGTGCTGCAGGCGCGGCCGGACCTCGAAAAGAAACATCAACCAATGGGTCTGACCTTGATAGCCATACTCGCTGATGAGGCCGGTCAAGTGCAGGTCGGCCGGCGTGAGAGACACCCCCGTCTCTTCCAGGGCCTCACGGCAGGCGCACGCGTAGGGTGATTCCCCGATGTCGGTCTTCAGTTTGCCCCCGGGTGGGCTGAAGAGTCCCCGATTGGGCTCCTGAGCGCGACGCAGCAGGAGAATGTTGTCCCGCTCATCGAAGAAGTAGAGGAGCGTAGCGATTTTGTAGGGTAGCGGCACCGAGCTGACTAAAGCCCGGAATCGTCTTCAGGGAAAGGGCTCTGAGCGATGGCTCGGAAAGGTCGCAGGTGAGCCCCGCCGTCTTCCCCTGGAATGCTGTTCGATGAAACTCACATCATTCGGTCGAGGGGGAATCCCCCAAAACAACCCGGGGGGGGTTAACGTGGGGAATTGGCGGACCAGCCCAACGGCGAAAAGCTTCGACCCTTGGAAGCTCTGCCTCAACCACAGTTGGCACGGGCGCGAACGCGGAACCATCGGTGCGGCCGAAGATCTTTCTCAAACGGATAGGAGGGCACTGGCCTGATTCACTGTTCGGTCAAACGGTCAGTCTACCGGGCTTATCATCAACGGCCCACCGGTCCACGATGGTGGCAGTGGTGACCTCGTTCAGTGGGCTCTGGGCCCCCGACAGTTGAGGCTCATTCCTATGCGGGTATTCCCGCTTCAGCGGTAATTTACACCCGCATTTGATCGAAATTCACAACTGGCTCTGCGAAACCACGCGGGTTCTCAACGTCCCTCTGTGGGCGCAATCGTTGGAGTCGCGGAAGCCTGAGCCCAGAATGATTGACTCGCTGCCACCAGAACGGGCCCGCGCGTTGGACTGGCAGTGGCCCTCGCTTCAGGACTGCCAGCCCACCCACCCGGTCTTCCCGGATGATTTTCGGAAATTCAGCACCCCGCAGTCTGATTGCTGCTGGGTGGCGGAAACCGTCGGCGGAAAAGCGAATCAGGCGCACCCGATGTTTCCCGGACCGCTGAACTGTCATCACTGGGGCTTCGATGATCCGGCGCTCGCAACCGGCACTCAGGAAGAAACGCTGACCGTTTCCTGGCGGGTCAGAAACGAAATCTGCCGCGCATTCATGGCCGACGCGAAAGGCCATCACGATCCACTCAAAGCCAGAAACAAACCGAACCATCCACTCCTGTGAAAACCATCCAAATTTACGATCCGCCGATGTGCTGTTCCACCGGCCTTTGCGGCAATGACATCGACCCAGCGCTGGTGAGTTTTGCAGCGCTACTCCAGCAGTTGAGCCAGAAAGGCGTGACGGTGGAACGTTTCAATCTCAGCCAGCAACCAATGGCGTTCGTGCAGAATCCAGCGGTGAAGGCGTTTCTAGACAAAGACGGCGTCGAGGTGCTTCCGCTGATCTTCGTGGGCGGCGAGGTTCACGCGAAAGGCCGTTATCCCACGGACGCGGAGCGTGAGGCACTTGCGTCCGCCGCACTCGACGAGACAGACGGGGTGCTACCATGAAGCTCTCGATCTACCAACCCGACCCTGCACACACCACGCGCTATTTATTCTTCACGGGCAAGGGCGGCGTTGGGAAGACCTCGCTGTCCTGTGCGACGGCGTTGAAGCTTGCGGAATCCGGCAGAAGGGTGCTGCTGGTGAGCACCGATCCTGCCTCAAATCTCGATGAAGTGTTGGAAGCAACGCTCACGAATCAGCCCAAGCGGATTCCTGGAGCACCCGGCCTGAGCGCCTTGAACATTAATCCCGTCGAGGCTGCGGCGACTTATCGCGAACGCCTGATTGGCCCGATGCGTGGTCTGCTTCCGGAGGCGGCGTTGCGCAACATGGAGGAGCAACTTTCCGGTTCCTGCACGGTGGAGATCGCAGCTTTTGACGAGTTCTCCGGCCTGATTGGCAATCCAGAAACCACCAAGGATTACGACCACATCATCTTCGATACCGCGCCCACGGGTCACACGCTGCGCCTGATGAGCCTGGCCAAGGCTTGGGATCAATTCCTCGACAAGAACACCAGCGGCACATCATGCCTGGGTCCGCTGGCCGGTTTAGAAAAGCAGCGTTCGATTTACGAAGGCACGGTGAAAAAACTGGCCGAAGCGTCAGCGACAACCCTGATACTGGTGAGCCGGCCGCAGTTGGCCGCCCTCCGTGAGGCTGAGCGAACTTCCGTAGAATTACGCGTGTTAGGCCTGGGCAATCAGTACCTCGTCATCAACGGCATGTTTGAAACAAAATGTCCCGAGGATGCGACGTCCCAAGCCATGCAACGTCGCGGCCTTGCGGCCTTGGAGTCAGCCAAGGATTTTATCAGCAGCCTGCCGAGTTTCATCGTACCGTTGCGCTCCATCAACATTCTCGGCATCGGTGGACTCCGCGAACTGCTGGATGGCAATGCGGAAGAGTCCTTTGTCCCGAAGCCTGCCACCCCATGGGCTCCGCCAGAAATGGAGAGCCTTGAAGCACTCGTGGCTGACATCGAGCGCCAGGGCTTTGGCGTCGTTATGACGATGGGCAAGGGCGGTGTCGGCAAGACCACCGTGGCTGCCGCCATTGCGGTGATGCTGGCGCGGCGTGGTCATGCCGTGCATTTGAGCACGACCGATCCGGCCGCACATGTGGCACAGACTTTGGCAGGCCAAGTGAGTAGACTGACGCTCAGCAAGATTGACCCCAAGACGGAGACAGAGGCGTATCAGGCGGAGGTCATGAACGCCCAAGGCACGCAGATGGACGCGGCCGGACGC
>CANHYD010000197.1 GCA_947464705.1 Verrucomicrobiota bacterium
CCGCTTCGGCATTGAACCGATTGACCTGCAGGAGCATCCGCCAATAGCGCGGCCGGAACAAATTGCGCCGCTGGGCAAAGAGGTGATTCAGGCTGGAACCGGAGAACTCCAATCCACTGGGCACATGCTGGACCGAGAAGGACATGTCGGTGCGTTGCACCGGCACCTGGAGCTCCTCGAACAAGGTCACCAAATAGGGATAGGTGACCCGGTTGAAAACCATGAACCCGGTGTCGAACGCAACAGGCCCGCCCGGTTCCGACACCTCGATGGTGTTGGTGTGCCCGCCGACATGGGCATTGGGATCGAAGAGCGTCAGGTCATACTGGCGATGCAAGAAATGAGCGCAGCCGAGTCCGGCGATGCCGGTGCCGATGATGGCGAGAGTGGGACGGGAGGACATGAGGACGACGCAATTAACTGGCGTGACCCTCCGACAAATCGGCCGGAAGTCCAACCCCCACTCCGATGATCTGGCCTCTCCCCTGAAAAGCGCCTTCCTACCCGCAGAGACTGCGCTCTAGGATTCGGCCATGTCGTTGAGCGAAGCCCCTCGCACTCCCAAGTGGCCCTACCTGTTGGCAGATGTCATCCTCGTGGCCACCGCCGCCGCTGTGGCCTGGAAGGCTGCCCCCGTGTGGACCTGGAAGGAAATCTCCCTTGTGGGGGGGCTGACGGGACTCGGGGCTTGGATTTTCATCCAACCCTTCCAGAAGGACCACGAGGCTGCGGTGAAGCTCTTGGAACAAGTCAACCTCGCATCCGCCGCCGAGAAACTGGGCTCCCTCGAAAAGACCGCGCAGCAAATAGCCGCCGCCACCGCCCAGTGGCAGGACATCCAAACCATTTCCACCAAGACCGTGAATGCGGCCGGCAGCATCGCCAGCCAGATCGCGGCGGAGGCCAAGGGTTTCTCGGAGTTCCTGACCCGTTCCAACGACGGTGAAAAGGCCAACCTCCGACTGGAGATCGAGAAACTGCGACGCGGTGAGAAGGATTCGCTGCAGGTGGTCATCCACCTCATGGACCATTGTTTTGCGCTGTTCCAAGCAGCCATGGCTTCGGGGCAACCCCAGTTGATCCAACAAATCGGCAACTACCGGAATGCCTGCATCGATGCAACACGGCGCGTCGGCATCCTGCCGTATGAAGCCCAAGCCGGTGAACCGTTCGATGCCGAGCGGCATGAAATCGCCGACGGCTCCGAACCCACGCAGGGCGCCACCGTGGAGCGGACCATTGCCTGGGGTTACACGTTCCAGGGCGTGGGTATCCGGCGCATCCAGGTGACCATCGCCGCCACGGAGACCACGGCCACCGAGAACTAGCCGACCCGGCTTAGATCAGACCATCGGCTTCGGATAATCGGGAAAGAGCCGGACGTCGATGGCCTCCATGCCGGCGGCCCGGATGGATTCCATTCCGAGGTCGGTGTCTTCGAACGCGCGACACCGGGCCGGATCGACCCCCAATTGTCGCGCGGCCTCCAGAAAAATATCGGGGGCGGGTTTTTGGCGCACCACGTCTTCGCTGGTGACGATGGCACCGAACCAATCGTAGATGCCCAGATGCCGCAGGACCGCCGGGATGCCCGGTCGAGACCCGCCGGTCGCGATAGCCATGGGCAGCACGCCGCGGGAGCGTCGTGCGATCTCCACCACGGGCTCGACCGGCCGAACCTCGTGCAAAAACTCCAGGTAGGCCGCTTCTTTTTCTTTGGCGATCACCAATGGATCGAGTCCGCCGATGCCTTGCTCCGCAAAGAGCATCTTCAGGATGTTGCGCCCCGGAACCCCGCCCAAGGCGTAGAAGCGGGTCTCCGGGAAGTCGATGCCGTAGCGACGGGTCACCAACTGCCAGGCCCGCCAATGCAGGGGCATGGTGTGGGCGACGGTGCCGTCACAGTCAAAGATCAGAGCCTGGGGAGATTCAAGGGTGGGCATGGGTGTCAGGGGCGATGTCAGGCTTCAATGGCCGCAAGGCGGCGCTTCACTTCGTCGTTCATCAGCGGCTCGATGATGGGATCCAGGTCGCCCTCCATGAAGGCGGCTAGATTGTAGAGCGTTAGTTCCAGCCGGTGATCGGTCACACGGTTCTGCGGGAAATTGTAGGTGCGGATTTTTTCGGAGCGCTCACCACTACCCACCTGGTCCTTACGCTGCTGGGCGTACTTGGCGTGCTCCTCGGCCATCTTCCGATCCAGCAGTCGGGATCGGAGCACCATCATCGCCTGGGCCTTGTTCTTCTGTTGGGAGCGCTGGTCCTGACAGCGTACATCCAGGCCCGAAGGTTTGTGGAAAATGCGGACTGCCGAATCGGTGGTGTTGACACCCTGGCCGCCATGGCCGCCGGCACGGCAGACGTTGATCTCGAGGTCTTCAGGCTTGATGACCACATCCACCTCTTGGGCCTCCGGCATGACCGCCACAGTGACCGTGCTCGTGTGGATCCGCCCCTGGGCCTCGGTGGCCGGCACTCGCTGCACCCGATGGACTCCGGACTCGTGCTTGATGCGCTTGAAGACATCCTCACCGGTGATCATGAAGATCACTTCCTTCATGCCCCCCAGATCGGACGGGCTGGAATCCATCGGCTCGATCTTCCAACCGCGGTCCTCGGCATAGCGACTGTACATGCGCAACAGGTCCGCGGCGAAGAGCGCGCTTTCAGCCCCCCCCGCACCGGCCCGGATTTCCAGGATGGTGTTGCGGGAATCCGTAGGGTCTGGGGGAATAATGCCCCGCTGAACCGCCGCCGTGAGACGCGCTTCTTCGGCTTCCAAACGCTGCACCTCTTCGGCCGCCATGACTGCCATCTCGGAGCCAGCCAGTTCCGTCGCCAGGAGCTCTCGGTTTTCGCCAAGATCCCGGTGGACCTTCAACCAGGCATCCCCATCGGCCACAAATTGCCGCAAGCGCGAATGCTCCCGGGTCAACTCCTGCCCTCGGGCCGCATTGCTGAAGGCGTCCGGAGCACCGAGGAGTGCTTCCACCTCGTCAAAGCGGCGGCGGAACTTCTCGATGAACGGCAGGAGATCCATGATGGGGCGGATTCTTGGGAGCGGGTGCCCGAAGCGAACCGGGAAAAAGCAAACCGCCCGCAGGTCGTTGTGGGCGACCGGCGGGCGGTTGTTGGTTCTGCGGCTACTTCTTCTTCTTCTTGCCAGCAGCATCCGCCAAAGCGGCTTGAGCCGCCTGGGTCTTGGCCAAGCGCTGCTGGAACTTGTCCACGCGGCCGGCCGTATCCACGAACTTCTGCTGCCCCGTGTAGAACGGGTGGGTGAACGCGCTGATGCCGAGCAGGTAAAGCGGGTACTCCTGGCCGTCTTCCCACTTGGCGGTGAGGTTGGTGTTGGCGCAGGACTTGGACAGGAACGACTGGCCGGAGGCCGAGTCGCGGAAGATCATCGTGCGGTAGTTTTTCGGGTGCACATCAGCTTTCATAGCAGCAAAGAAACCTCAATCTGATGGAGCACACCTCAGGAAACAAGCCATTATTTGAAGGAATACGACGCAATGGTCATTCATGGGCCGTGATACGGACAACGAACGGTAGCCCCTGCCCTCACCGTTCCCTGTTAGACGCGGACTGGCCACGGTGCTCGTGATACCCGCGACCGCATCTCGACCGCAGACGCCAGACCGCCCAGGTTGCAAACAAATCCTATCCCCAAGGCACTCCTTGCGGTCTACCTTCTGACAAAACAATCCACGATGAAGCGCTACAACGTCGGAGTCATCGGTCACGGATGGGTGGCCTCGGCCCATATTCCTGCCATCAACGCCACCCGCCAAGGGCGCGTGAGCGCGATCTACTCCAAACGAGAACTGGATCCTGCCGTGGCGAGCGCGCAGTACGGTTCGCCCATCCGCGTGTTCAAGGACTTGGACGCCATGCTGGCCGACCCGGACATCCACGCTGTGTCCATTTGCAGTTTCCCCAAAGACCACGCCGCCCAATTCATCCAGGCGGTGCGGGCGGGCAAGCATGTGATTGTCGAGAAACCCTTGGCACTCACCGCCTCGGATCTGGAAGCCATGGCGGCAGCCTTGCGTGGCTCTCCGATCAAGACATGCGTCTGCTTTGAGGTGCGTTTCTCGGCCCAATTCCAATCCATCCACTCGATGCTCCAATCCGGACTGCTCGGGGAGGTGCACTTTGCCGAAGTCGACTATTACCACGGCATCGGCCCTTGGTACGGGCAGTTCCGCTGGAGCCATCAAAAGGCCGAGGCAGGCAGTTCACTCCTGAGCGCAGGTTGTCATGCACTCGACGCACTGTTGATGGTCATGGGCGGCGAACCCGAAGAGGTGACCGCCTATGCCACCTCCTCCAAGAGCCCCCACTTCGCGCCCTACGACTTCCCGACCACGCAAATCAGCATTGTGAAGTTCCGTGATGGCCGGATCGGCAAGACCACCTCCTGCGTGGACAGCCTTCAGCCCTATTATTTTCACACGCACATCGTGGGCAGTGAGGGATCCATCTTGGACAACAAGTTCCACAGCCAGAAACTGGGTATGCTCGACAAGCACAAGTGGAGCCAGTTGTCGTACGCTCCGGTGGATTCAGGCGACGTGAAGGACCACCCCTACCAGACCCAATTCCAGGCGTTCTTTGACGCCCTCGACCGCGGTGAGGACATGCCGCTGACCTCCTTCGCCGACGCCTACCGTTCGCACCGGTTGGTCTTCGCGGCGGATGCCTCGGCGGCGTCGGGCAAGCCGGTCAAACTCTAAGCCGTAACGATTTGAGTGATGCGGAAGGTGATGGCGAGCGAGGCGCAGGCCATGATGAGCCTCGTGCTTGAGGCCCGAAACGCGCGAACAACGACGATCTAGGGGAATAGGACGCAGCCATCACGACTGATCCAATAGAACCGTTTCGAATTGGCATTCTCCGAGAGGCTTCCTGAGTGGGGCAATTCCTCCGAAAGCGCCACGTCTGCGGCGCCGGACCGCTCGGAGATCGGTCCCTACCAGGGGAGGTCTTCGGGCGACATTCCAGAGTCCTTCGGCACACTCAGCCTTGCCTGAGTACCTCCGAGGTAGGGCGATTTCTCCGAAAGCGCCACGTCTGCGGCGCCGGACCGCTCGGAGATCGGTCC
>CANHYD010000198.1 GCA_947464705.1 Verrucomicrobiota bacterium
GTCGATGAACTCGGCCACCCGGGGCCCTTGAATGGCAATGGCGCCGGTGGTTTCCGAGGTGTGCTCCATGCGCACCTCAGCTCGATCTCGGAAAGCCTTCCAACGGGCCTCCAGCCAGGCGACGTCGGCGTCGATGCGACCGGCATTGATGACGAGCAAGTAGGTTTCTTCGGCGACCCGGTAGGCGTACAAGTCATCGATGGTGCCACCGGTTTCCAGACACAGGTGGGTGTATTGGCCGAGGCCGATGGTCAGTTTCCGCAGATCGTTGGTGAGCAATCCATTGAGGAATGCCAAGGCCTTGGGTCCTTCGAACCAGACTTCGCCCATGTGGCTGATGTCGAAGACTCCGGCCGAACGGCGCACCGCATGGTGCTCCTCGACGATCGAGGTGTACTGGACGGGCATTTCCCAGCCTCCGAACTCGATGAGCTTGCCGCCGAGTTGTTGGTGCGCTGCGAAGAGGGGGGTGCGTTTCAGAGACATGGATGGAATCGGAGCTGTGGCGGAGGTAATCGGCGACACCGGACAACCCAGAAGGACGGCGACGACGCTCTCAGCACGGGTTCCAACGATGCCCCTGAAACCTTCCAAATCCAACCCTGGGTTTTTGGTGCGAGCGCCCCGCGAGTTCCTCAGGCGATTACCGACCGGACGACCTCTCCGGCCACATCGGTCAGGCGGAAATTGCGTCCGTTGTTGAAGAAGGTGAGTCGCTCATGGTCCAGCCCCATCAGGTGAAGGATGGTGGCATGGAGGTCATTGACGCTCACCTTGTCGACCTCGGCCTTGTGGCCAAAGGGATCGGTGGCGCCATGATGCACGCCGCCACGGACCCCGCCGCCGGCCATCCAATAAGTGAAGGCATGCGGATTGTGGTCTCGCCCTGGATTGCCGCCCTTTTGGGAAACGGGTAGTCGGCCGAACTCGCCGCCCCAGATCACCAGCGTCTCGTCGAGCAGTCCTCGTTGTTCGAGGTCGGCCAAGAGTCCGGCGATGGGTTGATCGGTCTCACGGGCGAAACCCCGATGATTGCCGATGATGTCTTCGTGACCGTCCCAACTGCGCTGGTTGTCCATACCGCCGGAGTAGATTTGAACGAAGCGGACACCGCGTTCGACCATGCGGCGGGCCATCAGGCATTGGGCTGCGAAGTGACGGCAGTGGGATTGGTCCAAGCCGTAGAGGTGTTTGAGATGTTCCGGCTCGCGCTCGATACCGAAGGCTTCTGGTGCAGCCGTTTGCATCCGGTAGGCCAATTCGAAGCTTTCGATCCGTGCTCCCAGTTCGCTTTCAGATCCCGCATGGGCCAGGTGGTGCTGGTTGAGGGAGCGCAGCAAATCCAATTGGGCGCGTTGGGCCTCCGCATTCATGCCGGTCGCTCGATTCAGGTTGTCGATCGGGTCCCCTTTGGGCCGCAGCCAAGTGCCTTGATAGACGCTGGGTAGGAAGCCGGCTCCCCAGTTGCTGGCCTGTCCCTTGGGCAGCCCGCGGTCCAACGGATCGCTCATCACCACGAAGGAGGGCAGGTCGCGGCTTTCGCTGCCCAGGCCGTAAGTCATCCAGGAGCCGACGCAGGGGAAGCCCATGCGCGTCGAGCCCGTGTTGATCATGAAGAGGGCAGGGCTGTGGTTGTTCGACTCGGTGTGGCAGGAGTGCAGGAAGGCCATCTTGTCCACATGCCGGGACAAGTGAGGGAACAGGTCGCTGGCCCAGGTGCCGCTCTGGCCGTGCTGGGCCCAGGCGAAGGGGGACTTCATCAAGGGCCCCACCGAGTCCGTGAAGAATCCGGTCTTCTTGTCGAAACCCGGCAACTCCTGACCGTGGCGGCGGATCAGCTCTGGCTTGTAGTCCCAGGTGTCCACTTGGCTTGGGCCCCCGTTCATGAAGAGCCAGATCACCGATTTGGCCCGGGTCTTGAGTTGCGGGGGGCGAGGGGCCAGAGGGTCGCCCGAAGGGGCGGCCACCACCCGGGGCATTAGCAGTCGTTGGTCATCGAGCAATCCGGCCAAGGCCAGCAGGCCGGCACCGTGACCGGCACGGCGGAATAGGTCGCGACGCGAAAGGAGGCCGTTCAGAGCAGTAGGGGGATTCATGGCGCGGAGGGGTTCTTCGGTCGGAGGCCGGGAATGGGGACAGGAAAGACAGGGTTTTCAGCGACCTCATCGCGCAGGATTGCCTCGGCTTTGGCGATGAGTTCCGGGTGCTGACCTGCGAGGTCCTTTTGTTCGTTGGGATCGCTCTTCAGGTCGTAGAGTTCCCAGGCTCCAGGTTGGGGCGTCTTGAGCCGCTGCCGGACGGCCTTGAAGTCGTTCATGCGCACGGCAATTTGGCCTCCGTACTCCGGGAAGACCCACACCATCGGGCGGTGCTGGGCCGGGTTCTTGCGGCCCATGAGCTGCGGCCAGAGGCTTTGCCCGTCCAGACCACGGGGAGTCTTCAGGCGGGCTGCGTCACACAGCGTGGGAAACCAGTCGGGGAAGTAGCTCGGGTGATCGTTCACCGAACCGGCTGGAATTCGGCCGGGAAGCCGGACAATCAGGGGGACTCGAAGGCCGCCCTCATAGACCGAGCCCTTGTAGCCCCGCAGGCCCGCCGTGCTGTTGAAGAAGCCCGAATCCACGCCTCCGGTGCCGAAGCGGGGATTCTTGCCGGCCGGATGGGTGGTCCCGTTGTCGCTCGTGAAGACCACCAGTGTGCGGTCGGTCAGCCCGGCGGAATCCAAGGCCTGCATCACCCGGCCGACGTGGTCATCCAAGTCCGAAATCATGGCCGCGTAGGCGGCTCGAGGGCGAGGATGGGGCAGGTAGCCGTTCTGACCGCGGTAGGGCTCATCGTCCCAGGAGGTCGGGAAGCGATCGACCGACGCCTTCGGGGGATGCATGGCCACATGGGGTTCGATGAAGGCGAGGTAGAGGAAAAACCGGTCCTTCCGATGCTGGGCGATGAATTGCTCCGCCTCGGCGACCATCCGGGTCGGGGCATAATGTTCGGCCGTCTGCGCCTCCATTCGGACTTCGCCCGCGGGTTGCGGGCGGTGGCCGGGGACTGGGTGGTCATTGAAGGGAACCCGCTCGGCATTCCGCCACAGGTGGGTGGGGTAATAGCTGTGGGCCAGTGCCTGGCAGTTGTAGCCGAAGAAGAGGTCGAAACCTTGGGTGTTCGGATCGCCGGTGCTTCCCACCGGGCCCAGGCCCCACTTGCCGATGGCCCCCGTGGCATAACCCGCCTTCCGGAAGACTTGGGCGACTGTCAGTGCCCGAGCACTGAGCGGATATTGCCCCTCTGTGAACTGGGGAAAGCTCTTCTGGGCCTGGATGTTGCCGCGGATCTCTGCATGGCCCATGTGGCGACCGGTCAGCAGCACGCAACGCGATGGCGCACAGACGGGAGCTCCACTGTAGTGGCGGGTGAAGCGCATGCCCTGCGAGGCCAATCGGTCGAGGTGGGGCGTTGGAATCTTTTGTTGGCCATAGCAACCCAACTCACCCCACCCGAGGTCGTCGGCGAGGATGAAGACCACGTTGAGGGCCCGCTGGTCGGAGTTGATCCCGGCCGGTTCTGCCCATGCGGTTTGGACGAGAAGCAGCAGGAGGATCGACAGGCCTGCGAGCCATCTTTGGCCCTGCGGGAAGAACGCTCCGGGTGAATGAAAATCAGTCCACATAGATCACCTCATTGAGACTGAGAAGGGTGTGTAGCAGGTCGATCGTGGCCAGCAACTCGGGCTGGGGGGCTCCGGAACTCCGATACCGCGCGCTCTGTCGGGACAGGAAGTCGAGGGAAGCCCGGGATTCCGCGGCGCTGGGAGGCCGCTGCACGGCTTGCAGGTAGGCGCCAGCAACCCGTTGCGCCGTCTCCAGGGTTTTGCCTTGGGTCGACTGTTTGGCCCAATGAGTGGCCCACTCCCGGACTTTGGGGTTGTTCATGAGCCACAGAGCCTGGGGTGCGACGGTGGTTGCGGGTCGGGTGCCTTGGCTGACCAGAGGCTCCGGAGCGTCGAAGATTTGCATGGCCGGGATCAATTGGCTTCGCTTGACCGTGAAGTAAATGCTCCGGCGGCGGCTGGACTCCTCGAGGGTGCCGGGACCAAACGGGGTCGCGTCGAGCGCACCGGTGATGCAGAGCAGGGTGTCTCGAATGGCCTCGGCCTCTAGGCGGGCGGGAACGTGTCGGGAGAGCAGCGTGTTCTTCGGATCGCGTTGAGTCTTTGCTTCGGAGGGTGCCGAGGATTGGCGATAAGTGCGGCTGGTCATCATCAGCCGATGCAGCGGCTTGAGTCGCCAGCCGCCGCGGATGAGTTCGCCGGCCAGCCAATCGAGCAGTTCCGGGTGCGAGGGTTTGGCACCTTGGACTCCAAAATCATTGGGCGTGGCAACAAGCCCCTGACCGAAGTGGTGCTGCCACAGGCGATTGACCATCACCCGGGCCAGCAGGTGGCCGGCACCGTCATTGCTGTCGGTCATCCAGAGGGCCAGCGAGCGGCGCCGGCCCGAATACGCAGATCCGGCCGGAGGTTGCCAGCGCCACTGGGATTCGGAATCGGGTGACTTCATGAGCACTTGCAGGAAGCTCTGGCTGGCGATCCCGCGTTTCTGGTCGGCGCTGCCTCGGTGCAAGAAATGGGTCTCCGGCAAGAAGTCTCCGCCCTGAGTGTGCATGCGAACGGCCGGATAGCCCTCGCCACACATGAGGACCTGCGTCAGCTGGGGCTTGGGGCGGTCTTTCTCGTGGGCTTCGAGCCTTTGGTGGGCTTGGCGCCAGCCCTCGTCCGAAGTCTTCCACCAGCCCATCAGCGTGCTCCGGTCGGTGGCCGAGACCGAGGCGGGGCCGTTTCCGGGAGTCTTGAGACGCTTCAGCAGGCTGGCGATCCCAGCCGGAACGCCCTCCGAGTCGAATGGGGCCGCAGCCGTCGAGGTCACCGAAATGCGTGGCCGCCCGATGTGGTGGCGGCTGTTGACCTTGAATTCCAACTCGACAGTTAAGCGGACGCCTCCAGGCATGCGGATCGGAGACTCGAAATCCAGAATGGCGGCCTGTCGGGTTCCGAACTTGGGGTCCACGGCCCATCCGGTGTGCGGGTCGTTGTCCAGCGA
>CANHYD010000199.1 GCA_947464705.1 Verrucomicrobiota bacterium
CACCTGGGCCAGTGGCACACCAGCCTCTTGGGCCAGGGCCGTGATGGAACGGGCCGTGGGGTGGTTGGAAAACTGCTCGGCGCTGGCGGCACACCGCAACAATTCGGCCGGGGCGATCCCGTTAAGGGGGTTGAGGCGGCTGACGGCCAGACGACCGGTGGTCAGCGTGCCGGTCTTGTCAAAGACGAAGGCCGTGATGCGAGCGGCGGCCTCGAGGTCTCCGATGTTCTTGACGAGGATGCCCAAGCGAGCGGCGGCGCTCAGAGCAGCGACCATCGCGGTCGGTGTGGCCAGGATGAACGCGCAGGGGCAGGCCACGATCAAGATGGTGATCACCCGGTTGAGGTCTTGGGTGAAGCCCCAGACCAGAGCGGCGATGATCAGCACCAGCGGGGTGTAGTAGCCCATGTACTGGTCGATGATGCGCATGAAGGGCAGCTTGGTCTTCTCGGCGGCCAGAATCAGGTCGCGGACTCGGCCGAGGGTGGTGTCTTCACCAGCCTTGCTGACTTTGACCTCGAGGAGGCCGTTCATGTTGATGGTGCCCGCGAAGACCGCTTCGCCCACGCCTTTGTCCACCGGCAGGGATTCGCCGGTAATGTTGGCCTGATTGATGGAACCTTGTCCGGAGACGATCTGGCCGTCGGCGGCGATGTTGTCGCCGGGGCGGATGCGGATGATGTCTCCAACCTTGAGTTCGCTGACGGCCACTTCGACTTCCTGATTGGCGAACAAGCGGCGGGCCTTGGTGGGCGTCAGCTTGATGAGCGATTGGATGGAAGCCCGGGCACCGGCGGCCGTGCGGGTTTCGATGATTTCACCCAGCAGCATGAAGAAGGCGACGATGCCGGCGGTTTGGAATCCGCCCGCCAGGCTGGAGCCCTCGCCCTTCATGCCATAATTGCCCGAAACCGCGCAGGCCAAGACGCCGAGAGCGACCAACTCGTTGATGGAAAGCAGGCCCTTCCGGAGGTCTTTGAAGGCCACCACCATGATGGGGCTGCCGAGGATGACCGCACCGATCATGGCGCTGAAGGCCGCGACGGTGGTGCCGCGATCGAAGAGCCAGTCCACCGCGAACGAGTTCAGCACGAAGATCAGACCGACGATCGTCGTGGAGAGCTTGGTGTTGGTGTGCGAATGGTCCAGACCACCGTGGTCGTGACCGCAGTCCGCGCAGGAGGCGTCCTTCTTGGCGTCTTCCTCGAGGGTCAGGAGGCTGGTGACTTGCATGAATGGAAAGGCAGAGGTTGAGGAGTTCCGAGATCAACGCCCCATCTCGGGACGCTTCTGGGGTTGGGGTTCCCGATTGAGCTGGATGCGGACTTCGCGGCGCTCGCCATCGGCCCGCGAGGGCAGGAAGAACTTGTCGGGCGAATTGGTGAGGATGCGGGTAATGGTGTCGACCCGGAGTCGATCGCGGTAAAGAGCGGGGTTCTGGCGGTAGGTGTCCAATTGATCTTGGAAGAAACGGGCCTCGGCGGCCAATCCCTGCACCAGTTGGTCGGCCGCGGCCTGCCCTTGGGAGACGGTGCGGTCGGCCTCGCCCTTGGCTTCACGGGTGACGCGATCAAATTCGCCCTGCGCCTCATTGATGCGGCTGCTGCGTGCTTGGCCAGCCGTGATGACGGCGTCGAAGAATTCTTTCACATAGCCCGGGGCGACCCGCTCGACATCCAGGCCTTCGATGAAGACTCCGAGGTTGGCGAGGGCGAGTTGGTCGCTGACGCGCTGCTTGACCAAGTCGCGGAAGCTGGCGATGTCGCCATAAATCGAGTCGGCCTTGGTGCGTGCGGCCGACCAGTAAATGGCGTTGTTCAGGCAGTTCTCCACCGTGTTGGAAGCCGACGCGAAGTTGAAGGTGTAGGCCACGGGATCGCTGATGCGGTAGCGCAAGGTGGCCCGGACGTGGAGGATGTTGCCATCGGCCGTCAGGACGTAGCCGTCGGAGGCAGGGTTGAGCGTGGTGGTGACCGGGGCTCCGGTGATGCCGGCGGCTTCGGCGGCCGGGTCGACCATGTACCAGGCTTTGGTGGCCCGGACGATCTTCGAGTCGCCAACGCCGATGCGGACGATCTCGTCGATGGGGTAGGGCAGGGCGAAGTGGAGCCCGTTGGTGCGGAGAATGTCGCGACCCTCGCCCACGGGCTTGCCAAAGCGCAGGACGACGGCCACTTCGTTGGGCTTCACCGTGAAGACGCACGAAAAGACGAAGGCGGCCAGCAGCAGGGCCCCGAGGATGCGGATGAGGACCAGGCTGCTGCCCAAGGCCTCGGAGAGCGCCTGACTGGAGGCGTCGTCCGATGAGATCCGCGGGCCGTTGGGCCGCAGATTGCCGGAAGGTGTGTTTGCGGCGGCCATGGGATCAGTTCTTGGTGGGTGCGGTGGCTCCGGTGTCGCCACGGAGCAGGTTCAGCGGGGCCGTCTTCTCATCGAGGATGAGCGTGGTGCGATCCTTCAGGCTGGCCTCCAGGCTGTTGAGCGAGATGAGGAAGCGGGCCAGCGATTCGTCTTGGTTGAGCACCTTGTAGAATTCGGTGGCCTTGGCTTCGGCCTCGCCCCGCAAAACCAGTGCCTTGCGGCGGGCCTCGGCGAGGGTGGTGTCGCGCTGCAGCTCGGCCTCGGAGCGGATGCGCATGGCTTCGGCGGTGCCTTCGGCGACGAACTTTTTGCTGAGGCGCTCGCGCTCGGCCTTCATGCGCTCGAACACCTTGGCGGTCTGCGATTCGGGCAGGCCCAGTTGCTTGATGCCCACGATCTCGATGGCGATGCCGTAGGTCTTGAGGGTGGTGTCGGCCATGGCCAGCTTCATCTCGGTTTCGATCTCCTCGAACTTCACTTGCTTGGGGTCGGGGGCGATGAGTTCCGAGAAGTCGTGTCGGCCGATGACCGAGTTCTTGGCGTCACGGACCACGTTCTCGAGGCTGGTCTCGGCGCGGAAGAGGTCGCCATTGAAGCGCTTGAGGAACAGTTCGGCGTCGGCGATGCGCCATCCGACGAACACCGAGAGGATCGGCGACTTCTTGTCGCGGGTGAGGCTTTGCTCGTACTTGCGCTCGAAGTTCTGGAGGCGGCGGTCGAACTTGTAGACGTTCTGGATGGGGTAGGGCAGGCGGAGGTACAGGCCCGGCTCGGTCTTGGGCGTGCCGCTGATGCTGCCAAAGGTGGTGACGACGGCCACCTCGGTGGTGCGCACCTGGAAGGCGAACAGCAGGAAGAGGAAGATCGCCAGCAGCAATCCGCCAATGATCAGGGTGGGGGTACGGGGCTTCATCTTGGGGAAGGGGAAGGGGAGAGTTTGAAAAGGGGGTGGGGTGCCTGGGGACCGGTTTCGGTCATTTCTTGGGTTCGTCCTTCTTGACCGACTCGATGTTCACGTCCAGCAAGTCCTGCCGGATTTTGTCTTCCAGGTTGAAGAGGATGACGTCTTGGGTGTTGGTCGGGAGGATGACGATTTTGCGGGAGCCGGCCGAGGCCTTGGCGAAGGTTTCGAGGTGATTGCGGGTGGTGAACACCTTGGGAGCGGCCTGGTAGGCCAGCAATTGGGAGGAGAATTGGGCGGCCCGTCCGGAGGCTTCGGCGATCTTCTGGGCCGACACGGCCTTGGAATCATTGAGGGTCTTGGCGGCGGCGGCCTTGGCCAGGGGGACGGTCTCGAGCGCATAGGCATCGGCCTCGAGGATGCGGGCTTCTTTCTCCTGCTCGGCTCCGATGACTTTTTCGTAGGCCTCGGCGACCTTCAGTTCCTTGGTTCCGATGGGCGGGTGGATGTCTTGGAGACCGACGAAGACGATCTCGGTGCCCAATTTGGCTTCGTTGGCTGCAGTTTGGATGTTGGCCTTGAGGTCGCGGGCGGCCTGCTGGCGGCCGTGGGACATGATGGTTTCGATGTCCACGCTGGCCATGTAGCGGACGACTTCGCGATTGGCCAGACGCTCGAGCAACAATCGGGGCTCGCTGTGGCCGTAGGACCAGGCGCGGATGTCCTTCACGAGGTACTGCACCGGAATGCTGACGGTGAGCAGGTTGACCGGGACGATTTGCTCCGATTCGGCCGCGTTGGTGGCGATGTTCTGTTCGCGGGAGGCCACCAGGAGGTTGAACTCCTCTTTGTAGTGGGCTTTGGTCCAAAGGATGGTGTCTTCCTTTTCTAGTTTTTCATCGGGAACGAATCCGACGTTGAAACTTTGGACCTCGGACACCGGGTACCGTTGGATTTGATCGACGGGACGGGGAAGCTTGAAGGCGATTCCGGGTTGAAGGATAGCGCCGGTCGGCTTGCCGAAGCGTTCGCGCAAACCCTGCTCGCCAGCGTCAATGAACACGACGCAGTCGCTGGCGGCCAGGATGCCGATCCAGATGAGGGCGAAGTGGCTGAGCTTTTCTTCCAGGAATCGGTAGAACCAGCTGTTGCTGACCCGGAAACCAAACTGGTAGTCGAGGGCTTGGGCGGCGGTGGCGAAGAGTCCGGCCGGTTGGCCGAGCAAACCGACAAGGCGGCTTTCGTAGATGAGGCGGACTTCTTTGCCTTGGACGCGGGGGCGGTAGGCTTCGAAGACGAGCGCCAGCAGGGTTTCAATACTCACCAAGGCCAAGAGGGCGGTGAGCACCCAGGCGATTTGGCGGTCGTATTGCGGGAAGCCGAACCATTGGAGGCCTTCGCTGGCGGTCGCGAGGAAGGCCAGCAGGGAGCCCAGCATCAGCGCAGAACCACCCGGGCGGAGGAGTCGGATGCCTTCGAGTTGGGCGAGTCGGCAGGCGTATTTGCCCAAGAGAAAAGCCACGAGGCTCAGGCCGGCAAACATGGCCATGGACAATGTGGAGGGGGCCGATGCGGCGGCGCCCATGTCTTTCAGGTCTTTGAAGAAGTAGAACGCCCCGCCGGCCTGCATGAGGAAGAGCACCAGGGTCAGGCCTGGGACGAACCATTTTTCGAAGAGGATGCGGGATTTGCGGGCCGGGAATGCTTCGTCGACCGTCGAGTCGAAGAGGGCCGTTTTGCTGCGGGATCGGGCCAGTTCGTCCATTTCGAGTCGCTCGGACTCTTCGGAGGCTTCGAGGCGCATCTGGAACCAGGCCACCAGGGCTGTGACCA
>CANHYD010000200.1 GCA_947464705.1 Verrucomicrobiota bacterium
AAGTTCACCAGATCCATCCGAGCCGCCACGTCGAGGTAGTTGGTCCGGAGGGTGAGATCCTTCCGTGCAGCCGTGCGCAGAGCCGACCAAGCGATGGAGTCGCCACTCAACGCGATGTTGCCTACTCCGATCACGTCCCACAGCGGACCGCCGCCGTGGTAGGCTTGCAGAAAGTCTTCATTCACCCGTTCGGCCGGATTGTAAATGCCCCGGTAGGCGCCATTGAGAAAGAGGTGAACAAAGGTGCCGTGGCTGGCGACGATGCCCACCTGGTCGCAGAGGGATCTGACGAACTCGTCCTTCAATAGGGGGTTGCTGTGATCGTTCATGCCGGCCCGCAAGTGGAGGGTGTCGAACTCCGAGATAGTGGTTCCTGGGAACACCGGATACCGCAACCGCCCCTCGCCATATTCGCCTCGGAAGTACAGGCGGAACGAGTACTTGCTCTGCGGTAAAGCCGTTGTGTTGTAGGCGTAGAGACCGCGGATGTAGTCGCCGCCGGCCACCCGGATTCCGGCGTCCACTTGGAAGCCCCCATTGTCTTCAGGTCGGATCCATTCCACCGAGACGGGTCGCTCCCAGGCGAGCCCGTGGTTCAGGGTGTTGCGTGGGTTGAATTCCATGATGCCGGTTCGGCCATACAGATTGTTGGTCGCCGTCACCAATGAGACCACGGGCAGAAGACGTCGAGAGGTCGGGAGGTTGTAGAGGTAGCTGTGGGTTTGGATCCGGGTAGGAAGTTGGTTGGAGGCGAAGCCGGCGGCTCGAATCACCCGGCTGGCATTGATCACAATGGGTTGGGCGTAGGTGAGGCCGTTGGTCAGCGTCGGAATGCTGCCGTTGGTTGTGTAGCGAATCTGGACTCCCGGTTGGCTCGAGGCCAGAGACAGCGAAAACGGAGAGGCAAAGAAGCCGCGCTCGACGCTGAAGTGAAGATCGGGCACGGCATTGGTGATGGTGCTGGGGCCATTGGGCTGACCGGGTGTTGGAGCGACAAAAAAGCGGAAGTCGCGGGCTGAAGGGGTGCCGATCCAGCCATACGAAAAGTTCGGAGCCTGAAGCGGATAGACCAGTTGGTCGACCGCCAGACGCGGTAGTTCTGGTCCCGAGAGTTGCACAACTCCGCCGTTGGGATTGAGCTTGAAGTTGGTGTGCAGATAACGGCTCGGCGGCACATTGGTCCGGTCTTTGCCGGAAGCCCATACCAGGGTGGAACCCGATGGCGGCAGGATGAGCCTCGGAAACACCCAAAGGCCGGGGGTGTCCGACTCGTTGCTGAGACTCCAACCGGCGAGATCGACCTCGGTTTCGCCTGCGTTGAAGAGCTCAATCCAGTCCTCCGGGTCGGCATCCTCATCCTTCAGTCCTGATAGGTTTTCCGAAAGAATCTCACGGATGAGCACCTGCCGTCCGGACCATTGGGGCGTCACCGGGTAGGACCAGTCGTTTCCCACGAACTTGAGGGAGGCATCGCCCTCGGCGTGTATGCCCGAGTCAACGCTCCACGACAGGTCCGCCCGTCCCGCACTCGGAGAGGTGAATCGAAATCGGTAGGGTCCGGCTCCCAGGCCTTCGACCTGCAGGGCGGGGACACCATTTAATCGCAGGTCTCCAGCATCGACACCGAGAACGGGCCGATTGAATTGCACCAGAATCTCCCCCAACTGCTGGAGAGGAACTCCGGGCAACGGGAGTACCGAGGTCAATTCCGGAGAGCGCCGGTCCACCAATTCATAGTTCCAGTTGGCGCCCGCCAGGGAGGCGTCGAAGCGAATGGGGGGTTGCCCCAGATCCTGAATGGTATGCAAGGGGCCCCAGGTGATGCTCACCGAGCCGAACGGCGGTGGGTTGAAGAAAAAGTTGTAGGTGCTTCCGGACCCGAACGAAGTCGATGCGGGCACGCCATTGACCAGGAAGTCTGCGGCCCGGACTCCGTTGACGGGCGCGCTGAAGGTCACCGTGACTCGTTCCAGAGACTCGACCGCGCCCGGAGGGGGATCTACCGAGACCACTTCCAGAGCCGCACGGACTTCGGGAACACCCAGAGTCAGGATCCACAGCAACCCGACGATGGCCTGGCAATATCGAAACATGGGATGGAGAATGGGTAGAGATTCCTAGCATGGCCGCCCCCCGTCAAAGAACCATTCGCTCAGTCGAATTGCGCGAAGGGTCGTCCGCTTCGATCGGATGCGCGTTGAAGACCGTAATGGCTTGGTGTGTTATTTGTTCAAGATGCCTGGGATGGAATGGATCAAACGCCTGACGGTCGCAGCGATCGGAACCGTGATGGTCTTCGCAGACACCGGGGGAACGGCGGTTCCTCTGGTTTCTCCAGCGCCGTCTCCACCTTCCAAAGCCTCTTCGCCCATCGACTGGAAGGAGTCGTCGATACGGGTTCCTGGAGCCGTTGTCGACGTGACCCTGGGAACCAATCACTGGAATGTTCGATGGGTCCCACCGGGTCGGTTCATCATGGGAAGTCCTTCCGACGAGGCCAATCGCGACAAGGATGAGTTGCAGCACGAGGTCGAATTCAATCGGGGGTTCTTCATGGCGGAGACCGAATGCACTCAGGCGCAGTGGGAAGCAGTGATGCCGAGTAATCCCAGCCATGGAAAGGCCCCGGATCACGCGGTCAATCAGGTGAACTGGCGGGAGTCTCACAATTATTGTCGGGCCTTGACGCGACTGCATCGATCCCATGGATTGATTCCGGAGGGTTGGGAGTGGGACCTGCCCACCGAAGCCCAGTGGGAATACGCCTGCCGTGCGGGCACGACCGGGGCCTTTGCGGGAGATTTGTCGGCCTTGGCTTGGATCGAATCGAATTCCGATGGAAAGCCCCATGCGGTCAAGACCCGTCAGCCCAATGCCTGGGGGTTGCACGACGTGCACGGCAATGTTTGGGAATGGTGCCGCGACTGGTATGGCGACTACTCGACGAATGCGGTTCAGGATCCAACAGGGCCATCGGCTGGTTTATTTCGATGCTACCGCGGTGGGAGTCGAATCTATGGGGCCCGCCGAGCTCGGTCGGCCATCCGAGGCGCGATGACACCTGAGTTGCGGGGCGATTATCTGGGTTTTCGCCCGGTTCTATTGCCTCTCCGCTGAGGGTGTTCCCAAACCTCCAGCGGGCGATGGGGCGTATTACTCGGAGGCGCGTTCACTGACCGGAGCGGACGATGGCGCCAGCCGGTTTTCAGGGCCTCTCGTGGGGTTCTCAGAATTCTTACCCGACTGAAGCAGCCAGAGGACCAGCAGGACGACAAGCCCGATGGCCAATCCGGCCTTCAGAACATTGCTGAGCGCTGCCATTCCAAATCGGAACACCTTGAACGCAGGAGCCTCGCATCCGCATCGGCCGCATCGGGTGTCTGAATTGAGGACAAACGCCCGGCACTCGGTGTTGGCGCACCGTTGAAGGTGGGCTTGGGCGCGAATGGGGCCCTGAGCGGTCTGGCCCGAACCGCATCGGGCACATCGGGTATCCCCGAAACGCACGGTGGCCCGACAGTGTGGGTTGGCACAGCGAACCCCTCGGGATCGGGAGGACGACGTGATGAGGCTCATGCGCAGAGGTGGGTCGCGGATCCGTCAGGTTCGTTCCCGTTGTATCTACTGACTGATGGGCGCGTCGCAACTCGGGATTGCCGCCCACCCTCGCGGCACCCTATCGTCCGCGCATCTCCCAACCACGGGTACCTATGTCCAAAAAACAACTTCGCATCGGTCTCATCGGCTACGGCTTCATGGGGCGCGCCCACTCCAACGCATTCGCCCAAGTCGGGCACTTCTTCCCGTCGAGCTATCAGGTCGTCCTCAAGGCGGTCTGCGCGCGCGATGCCGCGAAGGCTCAGGAGTTCGCAGATCGTTGGGGCTATGAGTCCATCGAAACGGATTGGAAGAAGCTCATCGCTCGGGACGACATCGACGTGGTGGATATCGCCGTCCCGAACAACCTTCACGCCGAGATTGCCATCGCAGCGGCGAAGGCTGGAAAAATGATCCTGTGCGAGAAGCCGCTGGCCCTCAATTCCAAGCAGGCTGAAACCATGGTGAAGGCCATCGAGAAGGCCAAGGTGCCGAACATGGTTTGGTACAACTACCGCCGCTGCCCGGCCGTGGTGCTGGCCAAGCAACTGATCGATGCCGGCAAGCTCGGCAAGGTATTTCACTACCGCGCCAACTTTCTCCAGGATTGGACGATCAATCCGGAACTGCCTCAGGGCGGGGCGGCTCTCTGGCGCTTGGACGTGAAGGCCGCGGGTTCCGGCGTCACCGGCGATTTGCTGGCGCACTGCATCGATACGGCCATGTGGCTCAACGGTGGCATCAAGGATGTCAGTGCCATGACCGAGACCTTCATCAAGGAGCGCAAGCATACCTTGACCGGCAAGGTCGAGAAGGTGGGCATCGACGACGCTTGCGCCTTCATGTGCCACTTCAACAACGGATCGTTGGGGCTCTTTGAGTCCACCCGCTATGCGCGCGGCCACAAGGCTCTGTACACCTTCGAGGTGAATGGCGAGAACATGAGCCTCAAGTGGGACCTGCATGATTTGCATCGTCTCCAAATCTTTGATTACAGCGATGCAGGCCCCGAGCGGGGTTGGAAGAGCATCCACGTGTCCGACGGCGACCATCCGTACACCGGCAAGTGGTGGGTTCCGGGTCTCCAATTGGGCTACGAGCACAGCTTCATCCACCAGGTTGTGGAGTTCATCTCGGGCCTCGAGAGCGGCAAGGGTGCGAAGCCCGACTTCAAGGACGGCCTGGCCACCGACTATGTCGTGGACGCCGTGCTCGCATCGGCCAAGACCCGCAAGTGGGCCAAGGTCAAGCAGGTCAAGGCCTGAGAGCGGAGACGGAACTCTTTAAGTCTTTCCCCCGGGCCGGCTAAACCGGGCCGGGGGAATCTCTGGTGAACTTCCGTTTGGCCTTCGAGGCGTCTCGTGGCATACCAACGGCCGCATGGAATACGAAGCGGTCATCGGTCTGGAGACCCACGTCCAACTCAAGACGCAATCGAAGATGTGGTGCGGGTGCG
>CANHYD010000201.1 GCA_947464705.1 Verrucomicrobiota bacterium
GGGATAGGAGGCTCATTGGGCTATATCCTGGATCTACACAACAAACACCGCCTTGCCCACGCACCTCCGGGGGTAGGGCGATTTCTCCGAAAGCGCCACGTCTGCGGTGCCGGACCGCTCGGAGATCGGTCCCTACCTCAGAGGCTCCTCGGGATAGGAGGCTCTTCGGGCTATATCCTGGATTACCACGACAAACGCCACCTCGCCCACGCACCTCCGAGGTAGACCCGGTGCCCTTATCGGGCGGCCCGCAAGAGCCGGACGCCGGGTCAGGAGAACCGGCCTGCACGGGGCCTCGTCGGCTAGCCCCAACCGGCGGCTGGCCCCCTGAGCCTGAGCCAGGGGCCAGCTCCCTGTAATCAGGCCTCCAGGGGCATTCCACTCGCGATGCCCGCATCTCTGAGTCGGAGCTGGATGGCCCTGTCGGAGGATCGAGCCTTCATCCTCCCAGCGCCCCTGCTTGGCTTGGATCTGCGATGGCACCCTTGTTGAAATCCACATACTCCTCGGTCAGGTCCGCGGCATACATCACGGCCGAGGCCTTCCCCAAGTTGAGACGAATGTGCAACTCGAAGGTGTCGGCTTGCACGGCTTTCCACAAATCGGCAAACGGCGTCTTGGTCGGCTGCCCACGGCGCAGGCTCCAGAGGACTTTCCGGGTTCCCGAAGCGGCGTAGCCGATGTCCACCTTGTCCTCCACGATCTTGGCCGAACTGTATCCCAAGGCGTCGATGATCCGTCCCCAGTTGGGGTCCCCTCCGTGCCAACTGGTCTTAACCAAGGCGCTGTTGGCGACCGCACGGGCGGCGGCATCGGCATCGGCAAAAGACCGTGCCCCCTCGACGCGGACCGTCACCACGCGGTGAACCCCCTCGCCGTCGCACACGATCATCTTGGCTAACGACAGACACACATGCGACAGGGCCGCCTGAAAGGCCTCGAAGTCCTTGCCGGAAGCCTTACGGATGGCGGTATTGCCGGCCAACCCGTTGGCCAGAGCCAGCACCGTGTCATTGGTGCTCATGTCCCCATCCACGGTGATTCGGTTGAAGCTCGAAGCCACCGCTTCATTGAGGGCGCTCTGAAGAGGCTTGGCGGCGATATCGGCATCCGTGGTGATGAAGCACAGCATCGTGGCATGCAATCCGGCCGGCACACCATTCGGAGCAGTTGCCGGACGGGCTCCGGTCGGTGACATGCCTGGCTGGATCATGCCGGCCCCTTTGCACATGCCGCCAATGCGGACGATCCGTCCCCCGATCTTGAGCTCAATGGCCATGGTCTTTGGACGCGAATCGCTGGTCATGATGGCCTCAGCCGCGTGGGCCGCGTGCTCCGGTGTGGAACCCAAGACCTCGGCCGCCGCGACAATCCCGCTAGCCACCTCCTCCATGGGCATTTGCACGCCGATCCGCCCGGTGGATCCGACGAGCACCCTTCCGGTGGAAAGCCCCAAAACCTTCTCGGCCAATCCGGTCATGGCCAGAGCGTCCTTCATGCCCTGACGCCCGGTGCAGGCGTTGGCGTTGCCGCTGTTGACCACCACCGCCTGGGCCACCCCCTTGGCCACGCGGGAGACACACACCTTTACCGGCGCAGCGCAGATTTGATTGGTCGTGAAGAGACCGGCGACCGCCGCAGGAGTCTCGCTGACCAGCAGGCACAGGTCCCGCTTGCGCCCCTTGTCCGAGCCTTTGCCGGTTCCCAGACGCTTGATGTCACAAAAAATCCCGCCCGCGAGGAACCCTTGAGGAGCCACCACGGCTCCATCGATCGGCTTGAACTTGAATTGCACGAACGGTTTGAAGCGGACCCGGGCGATGGAAACAATCTCAAATCGCTGGGACACCGACCAAACTTGCGGTCCGACCGGCAGACTCCTCACCGACCGGTTGCGTTTTTTTTCGTCTTGGGCCCTGACCTGGAGGCCGCAACCGCCCACTGCAAGTCTCAAAACTCTACGATCTGACCCGGCTGGGGCACCACCACCTCCGCCTGAGGCTTGAGTGTCTGAATGGCTTGCCCGAAGGCCAACGACGCTGACTCCTCGCCATGGATCACGGTGATCTTGCTCAATGGACCGGAGAGCGATTTCACATATCCGAGCAACTCAGACCGGCCGGCATGCCCGGAAAACGCATCAATGCGGGCGACCTGCGCCTTCACTTCGTGCGGAATGCCGAAGATGTTCACTGGATTGCGGCCCGAGGCGATCAGATGCCCCAGCGTGTGCTCCGCGCAGTAACCCACGAAAAGAATGAGATTACGCGGATCACCCAGGTTGTGGCTCAGGTGATGGCGGATGCGCCCCGCCTCCGCCATGCCGGAAGCACTGATGATGATGCACGGTTGTTTGAAATCGTTGAGCTTCTTGGATTGCACCGCCTCGCGGATGTAGAGGAGGTGATCCATACCGAAGGGGTTGCCTTTGGTCCGCAAGTGCTCGTAGGCCTCTGTGTCGAAGCACTCAGGATGCAAGCGAAAGACCTCCGTCGCATTCACACTCAATGGGCTGTCCACAAAGATGGGCACCTCAGGCAAACACCCCGACTCGGTCAATTGGTTCAGGACATAGACCAGTTGCTGCGTCCGCCCCACCGCAAAGGCAGGGATGATCACCTTGCCGCCTCGGGCCAACGCGGTGGCCACCACCCGGCACAATTCATCCCGCGAAAAGGTCGCATCACCGTGTTCCCGATCGCCGTAGGTGCTCTCGACCTGGAGAAAATCGACATCCTCGACCGGCTCCGGGTCGCGCAGGATCTCCTGCGCCGGACGACCGATGTCGCCGCTGAAGAGAAACCGGAAATGCCGAGCTCCTTCCCGGACATCCAGAATGACCTGAGCCGAACCCAGGATGTGCCCGGCATCCCGAAATTCGAGGGTGACCCCGTCGACCAGCGGCATGCGGCGGCCGTAATTGATGGCCACGAACTGCCGCGTGGCACGCTCGGCATCCTCGACCGTGTAGAGCGGCTCGACCGGGGGCAACCCCTGCTTGGCCCGCTGCTTCGAGACATACTGACTATCGGCCCACTGAACCCGCGCGGAATCTTCCAACATCACCGCACACAAATCGCGAGTGGCGAACGTGGAGTAGATGTTCCCCTGATAACCTTTCCGGCACAAATTGGGCAAATTGCCGGCGTGATCGATATGGGCATGGCTCAACACCACCGCGTCCAATGTGGTCGGATCAAAGGGGAACTCGCGATTGCGCCGGATCGATTCCTCACGCCGCCCCTGATAGAGGCCGCACTCCAAGAGAACTCGGTGGCCGTTCACTTCCACCAGGTACATCGAACCCGTCGTTGTCCGAGTGGCGCCCAAGTAGTGGATTTTCACAGGGGAAGAATAAGCGGCTTTCTTGGCATTCTCCAAGCCGAACATCGGACCGGGGTTGGCCTAGGAAATCGGTCGGATGTCAAACTCCGTCCACCCTAATCCCGTAAAAAAACAATTTCACCCGGGAGAGCACTTGCCACACATTGGCGCGTCAAAATTTATGGACGTAAGGTTTCCCAAGGTTGGAGAAGGCGCTGACAGCGGCAAGGTTGTCAGCGTACTGGTCAAGGTCGGCGACACCATCAGCGCCGGTCAGACAATCCTCGAGCTCGAGTCGGAGAAGGCCATTGCGCCCATCCCCTCTCCAGCCGGCGGGAAGATCACCGCCATCTCCGTCAAGGAGGGTGACACGATCACCGTCGGCGCGGTGCTCTTGAGCCTGGAAGGCGGGAGCGACAACGGCGCCGCAGCACCCGCGTCCGCACCGGCCAAGAAGGCGGCAGCCCCTCGGGCAGCACGACCCGTGGTCGCAGACGACGACGACGACGACATCCTGCCTGCCACCACCGAAGACGACGGCCCGGTCCCCGCGGCCAGCCCGTATGTCCGCAAGGTCGCCCGCGAACTGGGCATCCCCCTGAGCCGAGTCCGCGGTTCCGCCTCCGGTGGCCGCGTGGTCGTCGAAGATCTCGCCCGCTACATCGGCAAGCTGGAGGCCAAGGTGGCCCGTGCCGGCAAGTATGCCGAAGCCCCTCAGGGCCTGAGCTTTCCGCTCGTCAACCAAGACTTCGCAGTCTTTGGCCCTGTCACCAGCGAGCCGCTGACTCCGCTGCGCAAGGTCATTTCGGCACGAATGGTCGAAAACAAGGTCACCCTGCCCCATGTCACCCAGTTCGCCGATGCGGACATGAGCGGCATCGAGGCGTTGCGGGCCCAGTTCAAGGCCGATTACGAGAAGGCCGGCTCCAAGCTCACGCCCACCCCTTTCCTCATCAAGGCGCTGGTCGACACCCTCAAGAAGCACCCCAAGTTCAACGCCAGCTTACAGGAAGTCGCCGAGACCCTGATCATCAAGCACTACTACCACATCGGCATCGCAGTCGACACCGATGCGGGTTTACTGGTGCCAGTGCTGCGCGACGCCGACAAGAAGTCGTTGTTGCAAATCGCCAAGGAGTTGGCCGAGATCGCGGCATTGGCCCGGGATCGCAAGCTGTCGCCCGATTCGATGAAGGGAGGCTCTTTCACCGTCTCCAACCAAGGTGCCATCGGTGGCTCCCACTTCACGCCGATCATCAACAAACCCGAGGTCGCCATCCTGGGCTTGGGCAAAACGTCGCTGAAGCCGGTCGTCACTGCCGAGGGCAAGATCGAAGCTCGCCCCATCCTGCCGCTGACCATCAGCTATGACCACCGGGTCATCGATGGCGGATCAGCCGCCCGATTCACGGTGGACCTGATCAAGGCCATCGAGACATTCCCGGCCTCCGCGGTGAAGCTCTAACAGCCCAAGCGACATGGAAGCGATCCAGACTGAAATCGTTGTCATCGGGGCCGGCCCTGGGGGTTACGCCGCCGCATTTTACGCCGCCGACCTGGGCAAAAAGGTGCTGCTCATCGAGCGGGATCCTCGACTCGGTGGTGTGTGCATGAACCGCGGATGCATCCCGTCCAAGGCGCTGCTCAACGCCTCGCACATGATCACCGCCGCCAAGGAGTCGGCGCACCGCGGCATCAGCTTCGGCGATGCCACGATCGATCTGAAC
>CANHYD010000202.1 GCA_947464705.1 Verrucomicrobiota bacterium
CGAGGCTTCACCCTCATCGAGGTGGTTCTTGCGATCGTCATCGGCGTCGGGTTGTTCACGGGTGTCCTCATGTTTTACCGGCAGTCCGCCGTGCTCCGAGAGGAGATCCTGCGCAAGGCGGACGCCTTGTCCGCGGTCCGTCTGGTCATGGACCGAATCAGCACCGAATTGCGGACGATCCCGCCCAGCACCGCGGGGGTCTCAATCCTTTCCGGAGACTCCCGATCCTTGCGTATCCTGCATACAGCCGTGCCATCGAAAGCACCGTGGCGCGGGGGCAATCTGGGCCGCGCCAGCCTCGTGGAGGCTGACTGGGTGGAGGTCTCCTACCGCTGGTCCTCCGACACCAATCAGCCGGGACTTTATCGTCAGGAGCGAACCCATACGACCAGTGCGCCCGTATCAACCAACCTGTTGGCGGAGATCGAACTGCCGACTGGCAACAGCACCAACGCGATCCTTCCCTCCGGAGGGATTCCGCTCTCGGAAGCCATTGCTTACCTGCGATTTCGCTACTGGGACGGAAGCCGTTGGCAGACCCGTTGGGAGAACCCCCAACCGCCGACCGCGGTCGAAATCTCCTTGGGTCTGGAGTCCATCGAAGACGAGTTCATGGACGACTCTGCCGACTCCGAAGGCGCACCCGGCCAAGAGTATCCCTTCGAAATTTTCCGCCGGATCATCGCACTTCCCGCTGCGCTCGTACCGCCTTCGACAGAGCCCGAGCCCGCAATGACCGACGAGCTACCGACACCATGAAGCCCCGCGATTCTCATAGGGTCCGAAACGGCTCGGGGTTCGTCCTCGTGGGTGTGCTCATCGTCGTGATGCTCCTGTCGATGATCGCGCTCAGCGTCCTGTTCCGGATGCGCTCCGAAGAGACCGCCGGTGCCACCGGTTCGACTTCCGAACAAGGTTGGGCGACCGCAATGAGCGGGGTCCGCGAAGCCATGCGTCTGGCCGCAACATTCCAGCCGGGAGACACGACTTGGATGGATGCCCCGGAGCGTTTCAAGGACCGCGTGCTGTACGATGACGGAACCGAGGAGTGGCGTTGGACCCTCTACTCTGCGAACCCCGAAGGGGGCCTTCGCTTCGGACTGACCGACGAGGCCTCCAAGCTCAACCTCAATTCGGCCACCACCTCAATGGTCAGCCGTCTGCCCGGAATGAAGGCTTCGCTCACGGATGCGCTGCTTGATTTTCTCGATGCCGATGACGTGCCGCGACCCGAGGGCGCCGAACAGGAATACTACGACGCGCTGCCCCAGCCCTATCGGATGCACAACGGTCCGTTGTCTACCGTCGAGCAACTCTTGCTAGTCCGCGGGTTCTCCCCGTCGGTGGTTCTGGGCGAGGATGCCAATCGCAACTTCTCGCTGGATCCCAACGAGGACGATGGTGATGAACGCGATCCACCCGACGACGCGGACGGACGCCTCCAGCCGGGGTTGCTTCCGTTGCTCACGGTCTATTCTCGTGAACCCAATTCCGACCGGAACGGACAACGCCGATTCTACCTGAACACCCCGGGCGCTCAACTGACGGAGACCAACGATTTGCCGCAGGCCTTCGTGGCGTTCGTCTCCGAGCTGGGCACCTCCAAGAGCGTGGTCCTCGATCCTGCGGAGCTCCTGGACGCCACCGTCACCCTGAGCGGACCCGACGGACAAGAACGGGCGGTCCCCACCGGCATCGGCAAGGATTCGCTGGGAATGGTCCTCGACCGTTTCACCGGATCCGCAGAAGCCGAACTGGTGGGGCGCATCAACGTCAACACGGCACCGGCCAGCGTCCTCCAACTCGTGCCGGGCATCGACAACGCACTGGCCGAAAGCATTCTCTCGGCTCGCCGCAACCTGCCCGCTGAGCGGCGCAATTCCGTTGCCTGGATCCATGTCGAAAACCTGGTCGAGGCCGAGAAGTTCCGAGAGATCGCCCCCTTTCTCACCGTGCGCAGTCTCCAGTTCCGATTCAATGTGGTCGGCTACGGAGCCCGATCCGGACGATTCCGCGTTTTGGAGGCGGTCATCGACGCAACCAGCCCGCCGGTGCGACTGGTCTATCTTCGCGACCTGACCCGCCTGGGGCTGCCTTTTCCCATCGCCTTGGAATCTGAGGAGGGCGGCCCTTCGACGGAGGCCGGCTCCACGTCCGGATCCGGCCCAAAACCGTCCAATCTGACACAGCCCTGAACCGAGGCAGCCCCCTTCGGAGGTCAGCCCCTGTCATCTGCGCCTCAAAAACATCCGAGGCACCCAAAAAAACAGCTGAAATAAGCTGCCGATCGCCAGCGTCGGGTGTTGGCGACTCGCTGAAGGATATGGCAGTCTAGCAGTGATTCCTGAGTCCAACGAAACATGGGTATTTCCCTCACAGAACTGACCGGACAGATCCGCTCCCGCATTCCCGGAGCGGCGGGCTCTCGTCCCACCGTCCGAGGGCTCCCCTCGGCCATGGGCCTCGAGATCGATGGACTCACCCTCCGAATCGCTGAAGCCTCGAGGTCCGGCAACTCCAGCCGCATCGATCAGGTCCGGGCATTTCCTCTGGAATTGCCCGAGAATGCGGACCGGACGGATGCCTCGGTGCTCGGATCGGCCATCGCCAAGACGCTGGCCAAGGCCCGGGTGAAGCCAGGCCCCGTGGTCCTCGGGATCGGCCGCTCCCAGGTGATCCTCCGGACCGTGGTGGTCCCCGATACGGGCCTGACCGGCACCATCGCCGCGCTGGTGCGCTTCCAGGTGGCGCGCGATCTGCCCTTTCGCCTGGATGAGGCGATCATCGACTTCCAGATCCTCCGGAAACTTCCCGCGCGCCCGGCCTCGGACACGGAAACGACCCCAGTACCCACCGGGGCTGCCAATGACTCGGTGGATCGCGTCGAGGTGCTCGTGGCCATCACCCGTCAGGAGTCCCTCGAGTTCTTGCGTCGCGTGACCGAGGCCGCCGGACTTTCCCTGGCCGCCGTCGGTTGGATCTCACAGGCCAATGCCACCTGCCTCCGAGCCGCCAGCGACCCGACCGGAGTACCCATCGGTCCGCGTGCGCTCGTCGCCATCAAGTCGGAAGAGGTGGGCATCGAAATCCTGGAAGGACGGTCCCTGCTCTTCAGCCGGGGCCTGCCCATGCCCTCTTCGAAAGACACGGAGCCAGACTCATGGATTCGCTCCGCAACGATCGAGGTGGTGCGGACCCTGCATGCGTTCGGCGGCACCCCGGGCCGAACCGCACCCGAGTCGGCCCTCATCCTCGGCGGGACCGGTCTCGAGGAAGCCCTATCGGCCGCACTCGAACTGCGCCTCGGCTTCAAGGTCCCTCAAGTCACCTTGTCGCGTTCACAGGGTCTGGACTCCTCCGAAGCCGCGGCGGTGGCGGGTGGGTTCTCCTGCATCGGGTTGGCGCTGGGAGCCACCGATCCTGCGGGCCTGGAATTCGACTTCCTCAACCCCAAGCGCCCTACCCCTCTTCCGGACCTACGGAAGATCCGCCTGATTGCCGGCGCCGCGGCGGCCGTGGCACTTCTGGTAGCGGTGCTCGGTGTCCGCAAGACCCTCATCAGCCGTCGCGAGACCATCCTCGCAACCCTTCAGACCGAATTGACCACCGGCGAAAAGAAACGGCCGGTGTATCGGCAAATGATGCAACAGGCGGCGACCCTGAAAACTTGGTCCGCCGAAGAGCGAGACTGGTTGGACCATTATGCCCACCTCAGCGCGGTACTCCCCCCGAGTGAAGAGGTCTACCTGACCAGTGTCGCCTTCGGCCCAAACCGGGCGATCCGACTGGGAGTCCAAGCCCGCAACGGCGAGATCCTCGGCAAGGTGGACCGACTCCTCCGCGCCGCGGGCTACGACGTCAAACCCTTGGCCGTCACTCCGGGCGCCGATCGCAACGGCTACAACTTCCGCACCACGGTCGAACTGACCGTGCCGTCCAAGCTCAAGTTCGATCTGAGCAAGCTCACGCCGCCGGCCCGCCCCGCCGACGACGCTTCCCTGGAAAACACCCGAAAGGGAGGAGCCCGATGAACGACCGCGAAAAGAAACTCCTCACAATCATCGGCGGGATGGTGGGCTTGGTCCTTCTCTTCCTGATCGGCCGCAGCGTCTTCCTCAAGCCGTTGATCGAGATCGACCGCCGCATCGCAGGTGTTCGCGAGAAGCTCGATCGCTTGGCCAAAGACCGCCGGGACTACTTCGCTGCGGAGGACGCGGTGAAAGCCGTGGCCACTCGTACCTTTTCCGACGATATCGACCAAGCTAGCGCGCGTTTCGGCGAGATGCTGACACGCACGCTCATCAACAGCGGGCTTCGGGAGGCTGATTTCAGCCGCCTCCCCACAGGCACCCGCAAGATCCGCGGCGCGCTGGAAACCGGGTGGACGGTTCGCGGAGACGGCCCGTTGCATCAGGTCGTGAATTTGATCTTTCTACTCGACCGAGCCACACCCGTCCATCGACTCGACGGACTGACGCTCTCGCCCTCCGATGCGCCCGGTCGGGTGAAGGTGAGTTTCCGCTACCTGACGCTCGTTCCCACGCCGTGTCCCGAGGTGGAACGCGGCGACCTCGAATCGCGTCTCAATGCCGAGAGCCCAGAGCGACGCGCCTACGACGCCATGGTCGCCCGTGACCTCCTGCGCCCCTACATTCCCCGCCCCGCCCCGGCCCCACCGGCCGGCCAACCACCGGCTCCGCCCCGACCGGCTCCCCCGGGAAGTCCCGGGCTGGAGGCCTATCGTCTGGTCTCATTATCGGAATGGGCCGGCGAGTCGGAGATCCACGTCCGGGATCTCACCGCGCAAAAAACCGTCCGCTACAAAGTCGGGGACACTATCGCCGGCGGAGTCATCGTTCAGGTCGATTATCGCCCCATGCCGACTCCGGGTCGGGAGAACATCTTGTCCGGCAGCCGGGTCATCCTGCGCATCGGAAACGAATACTGGGCCATCGAGCGCGGTGGCACCTTCGCCCAACGGCACAAACTCAAACCGGAGCAACTGCCCCCGGGCATCGCCCAATTCTGAATCCCCTTTCCTTTAC
>CANHYD010000203.1 GCA_947464705.1 Verrucomicrobiota bacterium
CACATCATGCCCCGTCTCCTCGGCGAGCTGGGGATACAGCTGGGCCGAGTACTTGTTGATTTGGGTCATGCTGTTGCTGGCGCGCAACTGACCGATCATGCCCGCCGCATGCCAAGTGGTGCCGCCACTGAGCAAGCCTTGCTCCAGCAACACGACATCCTTCCAACCCGCTTTGGCCAAATGGTAGGCCACCGAACACCCCACGATGCCCCCTCCGACAATGACCACGCGGGCCGTCGACGGAGGCGCTGCCGGAGGCAATGAAAAGTTGGAGCGGACCGGGGTATTGAGGACGTGGGTGGTCGTCACAGGTGCCAACCCTGAATACAGAGCGGAGCCGCTCAATCCTGAAATTGAGCGGCTTCAGCCCACCTGGCATCCATCGGAGATTTTCATGGAATCGGATCCCATGGTCGCTAACGTCATTAGTGGTACCCCGAGGATTGCAGCCCATGAAGACGAGCCCTTCCGATTCCGTTGATGTCTCCAGCCAGAGAGCCTTCACCCTGATCGAGCTATTGGTGGTGATCGCCATCATCGCCATCTTGGCCGGGATGCTCTTGCCGGCTTTGGCCAACGCCAAGCAGAAGGCCCACACGGTCAAGTGCATGAGCAACCAAAGCCAGATCGGCAAGGCGTACTTCATGTACACCGATGACAATCGGGACTTCTACCCGGCCATCAACGACTGGGCTTCGACCGGCGGCAAAAACGGTACCTACGACGTGTTCACCGCGGCGACCAACCGACCCCTGAACATCTACGTGGGCAATTCCTTCGAGGCCTTCCGCTGCCCCTCGGACAAGGGCGATTTCTGGTCGCTGGCCGCACGTGGGGTCAACTGCACCAACGCCTTCATGCAGTACGGCAACAGCTACCTGACCGAGTTCGGCTTCGACTACTACAAGGTCAAGATGGTTTGCGCGCCCAAGGGCAACACCACCATCGTTCCGATCAAGGGCTCAGAAGTCGCCCGTGCTCCCTCCACGAAGATCATCCAAGGCGACTGGATTTGGCACGCCAATCGGGATGTCCTCAAGCCGCGCAGCCAGTGGCACAATTACAAGGGCAAGAACCGCATGATGATGCTCTTTGGCGATTCACACGCCGAATTCTTCAAGTTCCTGCCCACCGCCCAGATGGAGGCACTGGCCAGCCAAGCTCCAGACCCCGGCTTCCTCTGGTGGTGATGGATGGGGCGTGAGCCCAGAGGCATCCCGGTTGATTTGAAGCGCTGACTGCTCGGGGAGTGACGGTTTTAAATCCTTGTTTAGCTCAGTGGGGGTATTGCCGCGCCCAAGCAACTCGTTAGCCGAGGGGGGGCCTTCTTTGGCACAGCCTCCCCTGCATTCATCTCGGCATTTTTCATGCTGCGGGGCAAAACTTCATGAGGAACGCCCCCAACTCAGGTGATCTCGAAGCCCCTACCCCGCCTGCGGGTCCTGTCTGGCTTTATCGGATGTTTCATGTGCCCACGGCCACCAGTTATCAGGTCGTCCACAACATCCTGAATCTGGTGATCTTCGTGGCTGCAATCACCGGTGCTCTGGAAACCGTCGATTCACTGCATGATCACTACCACCACTGGTTCGCCACCTGCGAAACGGTCATCACGGCCATCTTCACCTTGGAGTACATCGGTCACGTCCTGACGGCCCGTCGCAAACGGGATTATATTTTCAGCTTTTGGGGACTAATTGATCTGTTGGCAATCCTGCCCACCTACTTGCAACTGGCCAATATCACCGCCCTGAAGTCCACACGGGTCTTGCGGGTCTTGCGGGTTTTGCGAGTGCTCCGGGTGCTGAAATTGGCCCGCGAGGCCGTCACGCAACTCAAGACGGACAAGGCGGGCAAGCCCCGCAGCCCCATGGTGACCAACTTGGTGATCTATTTTCTGGCCCTCTTCTCCGTGGTCATCATCTCCAGCACGCTGATTTATCACGCGGAGTACACCCACGGTGAATTGGACACCGTCCAACGGACCGGGCCCAACTCGCTCCGGTTCTCTGCCCAAGACCTTCGAGGAGATCTGACCGGGGGCAAGGTGATCATCAGTGGCGAATCCGGCTTCGATGGCACTTGGGATGTGAAACTCTGGGATCCGGCCAAGCGCGTTTTTGAGGTGGCGATTCCGGATGCAGAACTGATTGGCAAGGTTCCCGAGACAGCCACCCCGATCCACAACAACACCAATCCTCAGGAGAAGATCCGCTGGGGCAAGGAGACTACGGTAAACGGAGGCCTCTCGAGCTTCAACTCGGTCCCGCAGTCCATGTGGTGGTGTGTGGTGACACTCACCACAGTCGGATACGGCGACATCTACCCTGTCACCTTGGCCGGCCGACTGATCGCAGTGGTCACCATGTTCTGCGGGTTGGTGCTCTTCGGCATGCTGATGAACATCGTCGGCAAGACCATGATGGTGGCCCTCTTTGGCACCGAGTCGGTGGACGAAGAGAAGCCGGTTCATCGCCCCCCTGTCGCGACCAGCGCCGGCACCTGGGATACCTCCTGGCGTCATTGCCCCACCTGCGGGAAGGCCTCCGTCGGATCTGAATCTCACGAGCACGCCCCTCATTGAGACCTGTCCCGTCTCGATCTCAGATCACCGCACAACGAACCCTGGCCCCTGGATTGCTGCTCATCACTTTCAGCAACCGGATCCTGACGCCCTGAACCCCCAATTGAGCACACCCATGACAAACTCTTCCAAACCCTTGGTCCACGGAGACAAGGCCCCTCCCTGCAACCTGGTGATCCTCGGGGCCGGAGGAGATTTGACACGCCGACTTCTGATGCCGGCGCTGTACAACTTAGTCCGCACGGGGCTTCTGCCCGATCAGTTCTCCCTGATCGGGGTGGATCGTCAGGATTTGACCGATGAAGGATTTCGCGAACGCCTGGATCAGTCGGTCCGATCCTTCGCTACCGAGAAGTCCTACTCGGTCGAATTCGATGAAACCCACTGGAAGTACCTTCTCTCTCAAGTGAGCTATGTCCGGGGGGACTTCAACGATCCGGAACTCTACCGGACCCTCAAACAGCGACTGGATGGAGAGAACCGCACCCACGCGACCAGCGAAAATGCGATCTTCTACCTCGCAGTGGCCTCACGATTCTTTGGGCCGGTCATCGATCATCTGGGCCAAGCCGGATTGGTTGAAGAAGGGCCGGAAAAGTACCGACGGGTGATCATCGAAAAACCCTTCGGCAGCGACTACCTCTCAGCACGAGCCCTCAACCAGCAGGTATTGAGAACTCTCCACGAAGATCAGATCTATCGGATGGACCACTTTCTGGGCAAAGAAACCGTCCAGAACATCATGGTCAAGCGGTTCGCCAACGGGATTTTTGAGCCGCTGTGGAATCGCAATCACATCGATCACGTGCAAATCACCGTTGCCGAGACGGTGGGTGTGGAAAAGCGGGCGGGCTTCTATGAATCCACCGGAGCCATGCGAGACATGGTTCCCAACCATGTTTTTCAGCTCCTAGCCTTGATTTGCATGGAGCCGCCGAACTCCTTCTGCGCGGATGCCATTCGGACCGAGAAGACCAAGGCTTTGGACGCGGTTCACGTCATCAATCCCCAGACAGACGTGGTTCGGGGGCAGTATCAGGCTGGCAGCAGCGAAGGAAAACCGCTCAAGGCTTACCGTGAAGAGGACGGCATCCACCCGGAGAGCGTAACCGAGACCTACATCGCCATGAAACTCGGCGTGGATACTTGGCGCTGGTCGGGTGTGCCCTTCTACCTGAGGACCGGCAAACGGATGGCTCAGCGAAGCACAGAGATTTCCATCGAGTTCAAACGTCCCCCCTTCTCACTCTTCCGAGATACCAAGACTGAAGAGCTCGAACCCAACACACTCATCCTCAAATTGCAGCCGGATGAGGGGGCTTCCCTGGCCTTCGGCGCGAAGATACCCGGACCTGCCATCCAACTGGGTCAGGTCCACATGGATTTCCACTACAAGGATTACTTCCAGAACGCTCCCAGCACCGGCTACGAAACCCTGATTTATGACTGCATGATCGGAGATGCGACGTTGTTCCAACGAGCAGACAGCGTGGAGGCCGGTTGGAGGATTGTTCAACCGTATCTGGACCTCTGCAAAGAGCAGCCCGACGCACTGCTGGAATTTTACTCTGCGGGCAGCCAAGGACCGACCAAAGCCGACGCGCTGCTGGAGACATCCGGGCGCAAGTGGCGACGTCTTTCTTGAGAAGGCAGTCCCGCCCCCCCTGCTTGCCACCTCAGGAATTGAGAATATCCCGGATCACCCGGGCCGGCTTGCCATCGGTGAGGCTCAACTCGCGGCCCGCCCTCCGGTATACCAGACGGGTGTGATCCAAACCGAACAGGTGCAGGAGGGTCGCATGGAGATCGTGATGGGTGACAATGTCCTTCACGGCGTGGTGCCCCCATTCGTCGGTCTCGCCGTACGTCATGCCCCCGCGGACACCGCCGCCCGCTAACCAGTGGGTGAAGCCATAGGTGTTGTGGTCCCGACCCACCTTCTCCTTGGGGCCGTCGTTTTGTATGACCGGCAAACGACCCATTTCGCCGCCCCAATGCACCAGCGTGGAATCCAACAACCCCAGTGCCTTGAGGTCTTGGATGAGAGCGGCCACCGGTTGATCGGTCCGACCACAGAGATCCGGCAACGCGGTGTAGAGGTTGCTGTGCTGGTCCCAACTCTGACCATTGTTGACCACCTGAACAAACCGCACGCCCCGTTCGACAAGCCGTCGGGCGATCAGGCAGCGGGTGCCGTAATCGCGGGTGCGCTCCTGGTCGATGCCATACAGACGACGGGTGGCCTCCGACTCCGAACGGATGTCCATCGCCTCCTTGGCCGCAGTCTGCATGCGAGCCGCCAATTGGTAGCTGGCGATGCGAGCATCGAGGTCCTGTTCGCCGGGATGCTCGAGCCGGTGATCTCGGTTGAGGTGACTCAGCAGTTCCAACTGCCGCTCCTGAGGCGCTCCGCGCAGGTGGGGAGCCGGATCCAGGTTCAACAAGCGGGGCTCCGTCGGG